>DASSWV010000263.1:0-8110 GCA_035704545.1 Pelobium sp. | reverse complement strand
CCATTGCTGGGCAAACCGCTCCGGGCGATGGCATCTGCATCCGTGGAGCCAAAGTTAACCTTGGCGGAAGCAGTAATTTCATCATCAGACATTTGCGTTTTAGAATTGGTTTAGATGAAAACGGAAAATTCATTAAAGGAGGCTCCATCGGGATTGAGAACGGAAGCAATTTCATCATTGACCATTGCACTTTTGGCTGGTCCAGCGAAGAAAACATGACGATTTACGATAATAAAAATACTACCGTACAGTGGTGCTTGGTACACGAAGGACTTTTTTCTTCGGGACATGGGAAAGGTGCCCGTGGTTATGCTGCACAATGGGGCGGAGAAACTGCTACTTTTCATCATAATTTATTAGCCAATAACGTGAGTCGTACGCCCCGTTTTAACGGTACAAAAAGTAATGATAAAAACGTTTATTTCGAATACATCAACAATGTAAATTACAATTGGGGCAAACCAAATTCGGCTTATGGTGCTGATGTTTTGATTGATGGAACTTACCGTTGCAATTTTATCAACAACTATTATAAACCCGGACCCGCAAGGCCAGGCAATTTACCCTCACTTTTTGTAGAATCCTATTACAAATCGGCTCCAAACCGGATTTCAAATTGGTATATGAGCGGAAATTTCATGGAAGGCTCAGCAAACAAAGCCCTGAATAAAGACAACACAAAAGGAATGGATACGAGAGGCGTCCCAAAATCGGAACTACTAGTAAACCAACCTTTTAAAATGTCTAATTCGGTTAAAATTGAATCTGCAAAAGACGCTTACAAAACTGTTTTAGCCGGCGCAGGAGCTTTCCCTCGAGACACTGTTGACCGTCGCATCATCCATGAAGTACGTACCGGAACTGCTTCCGGAAAAGGAACAAATCCAAAATATCGCCATTACGATGAAACCCCAAAAGACAATCCGTACCACGGTGTGGCAAAAGGAATCATCGATAACCCGGTTCTGGCTTTCGGCGATCAAGCTTACCCTGAATATAAAACCTATAACACCATAGTTGATAAAGATAGTGATGGAATGGATGACGCATGGGAGAAATCAAACGGTTTAAACCCGAATAATGCCAGTGACCGGAACAAGAAAACGCTGAGTGGATATACCTGTTTGGAGGTTTACCTAAATAGCTTGGTTGGAGAAAAAATTGAACTGAAATTTTAATGGAAAGAGTTTACGCAGAATATTTAATTGAAACGCCTTACGAAGTTGAAAAAGCAGCAGCGGTTTTAGCAGGTGAGCAATCATCAGGTACGTTTGTGGCCGTTCCCGGAGAGACAGAAGAACTGAAACAGCGTTTTGCAGCAAAGGTAGAGAACATAGAATTGCTGGATGTAAAAGATGAACCGTCTATCCCCGGTGGCAGTATTCCCGGTAAAAAATATCAGCAAGCAAAAATAAAAGTAAGCTGGTCGATTGAGAACTTTGGATACAACCTTCCGGTTTTGATGAGCACTTTACAGGGAAATTTGTATGAAATTACACAGTTTACCGGTTTAAAACTGATGGACTTAGAAGTTCCAGATTCTTTTGCGAAGCATTATAGAGGTCCAAAATTCGGGATTAAAGGTTCAAAAGCTTCCGCAGATGTGAAAGATAGGCCAATGATTGGCACCATCATTAAGCCCAGCATTGGAATGAGCGTGAAAGAAACCGCCACCTTAGTAAAAACCTTAATTGATGCCGGAATCGATTTTATCAAAGATGATGAATTAATGGGTTCGGCAGCTAATTCTTTTTTTGATGACCGAGTAAAAGCCATCATGAAAGTCATCCGCAATAACGAACAGCAAACCGGTAAAAAAGTAATGTACGCTTTCAATATCAGCGATGAAATTGATGAAATGCAAAGAAAATACGAGCTTATCCAGCAGGAAGAAGGTTCTTGTGCCATGATCAGCATTAACAGCGTGGGTTTAAGTGCCACCAAAAAAATCTGCGATATCGGCGCACTAGCTATCCACGGACACAGAAATGGTTGGGGAATGCTAAACCGTCATCCTTTGTTGGGAATTGAGTTTCCGGCTTATCAAAAAATCTGGCGTTTAGCCGGCGTTGACCAATTGCATGTTAACGGTATCCAAAATAAATTCTGGGAATCAGACGATTCCGTAGTTACTTCCATCAAATCGTGTTTAAAACCTTTTTTAGGAGGATATGAAATTTTACCAGTCGTATCTTCTGGGCAATGGGGCGGACAAGCTTTTGAAACTTATCGAAGAACGCAAACCACCGATTTATTGTACATGGCAGGCGGTGGAATATTGGCACACCCGATGGGTCCAAAAGCAGGTGTAAACGCTTTGCAACAAGCTTGGAAAGGCGCAGTGGAAGGTTTATCTTTAGCACAAACTGCTCAACAATATCCAGAATTTGCCGAATCTGTAAAGAAATTTGCTAAATAATGGAGAAGGAAAAAAGTTTGCTTTTGGCTTATTATGGCGATGATTTTACAGGCTCAACTGATGCGTTGGAATTTTTGACTTTAGCCGGCGTAATAACCATACTTTTTCTAAAAAATCCAACAGCCAAAGATTTAGAACATTTTCCTGATGTACAAGCTATTGGCATTGCAGGGAAAAGCAGATCCATGTCGCCGGTAGAAATGGAAGCCGAGCTGAGTCCTGTTTTTAAAAACATCAAAACTTTAAATCCCGCACAGGTACATTATAAAGTTTGCTCCACTTTTGATTCGGCGCCACACGTGGGCAACATTGGCAAAGCCATAGAAATTGGTGCTGAAATTTTTGACCAAAAACAGGTGATGGTCTCCCCTGCTGCGCCACATTTAGGCAGGTATTGTGTTTTCGGAAATTTGTACGCAAAAATGGGAACTTCGGGCGATGGAGAAATTTATCGTTTAGACCGTCATCCATCTATGCGCCATCATCCGGTTACGCCCGCAACGGAAAGCGATTTAACACTTCATTTAGCGAAACAAACCGAGCAAAGCATCGGCTTAATCAATTTAACAACAGTTGAAGCTGGGACAAAAGCAATTGCTTCGGCGGTGAATGCTCAAGCAAATAAACAAATTCTATTTTTTGATGCTTTTAATCAAACGCTCTTAAAAAGTATTGGCGAGTTTTTTTATCAGTCAGGAAAAGAGAAAATCGTATTCTCAGTGGGTTCATCAGGAATAGAAATGGCATTGGGTTTAGCTTGGCAGGGAGCAGGAATTATCCAAACCAAACCAACGTTTAAAAATCCGGGTAAAGCGGCCCCCATGTTAGTGATATCAGGCAGTTGCTCGCCGGTAAGCGCAAAACAGATTGAATTCGCAATTGCAAATGGCTTCGAAGAGATTGCTTTGCCAAGTGAAGTCATGGACGAAAATTTTCAAAAAGAAATTATCGAAAACACTTCGCAACAGCTCTTACATCAGCTTAAAGCGAATAAAAACATCATTCTACATACCAGTTTAGGATTTGATGACCCTCGTATCAAAACCACAGAAAACTATTTACAAGGTTTAGGAATCGCAAAAAATAACATCCAAAAAGAAAGCAGTAAACGTTATGGAAAAGCCTTGGGTTTAATTGTAAAACTTGTTTTACAGCAAGTGAAACTACAAAGGATTTTATTTGCCGGTGGCGATACATCCAGCTATGCCGCATCGGAATTGGGAATTACTGCCCTGGAAATGATTGCCCCTTTGGCTCCCGGCGCACCTTTGTGCAAAGCCATTGCGGATGATGAACTGGTGAACGGATTAGAATTAAATTTTAAAGGCGGGCAAGTTGGGGCTGCCGATTATTTTATAAACGTATTAAACGGAGAAAAAACGATATGAAAACATTAGGATTTGTACACACATCGGCCACGTTAGTGCCTTTGTTTCAACAATTAACCAAAGAGTATTTAACCAATGTGGACACTTTTAACATTGTGGATGATAGCTTGATTAAGGATGTTATAAAAAAAGGGGAGCTGATGCCCAATACCGCTGCAAGGGTAGTGAACCATATCAAAGCGGCCGAAGAAGCTGGTGCTGATGTGATTTTAGTGACCTGTTCATCCATTGGTAGAGCCATTGAAACAGCTGCAACATTATGCAACGTTCCGGTAATAAGAGTAGACCAGGCCATGGCTGATGAAGCAGTCCAACTTGGCAAACGGATTGGCGTAATTGCTACTTTGCACACCACGCTTGAACCTACATCTGATTTGGTAAAACGCAGATCAGAAAAAGCTGGAAAAACAGTAAACATTACCTCTAAATTATGCGACGGCGCTTTTGAAGCTTTAATGAGTGGCGATGCTGCAAAACATGATGAAATGGTGGCTTCGGCTTTAAAGGAACTGATGCAGACCGTAGATGTAATTGTGTTGGCGCAGGCCTCTATGGCTCGGGTAGTGGATGGTTTAAGTGCCGATGAAAAAAAAGTTCCAATTCTGGCGAGTCCGGCAATTGCAATGAAAAAACTGGCGGAAACTTATTTCTAATTATTTAGATAAAATCGAAAGAACATTAGGGCACTCGTTACAAACGAGCGCAGGTAGCAGAAGTAGATAGCATGGCAGCTTAACAAGTGAGATGCTTCCTATCGTCAGCAGACGGATCGAGAGCCCAAATTGTCATGTTGAACGATAGTAAAACATCTCATAAGAATGTAAGGCGAATAAACCTCTGGGAAGAGAGGGGTTTTTCCGTTCAGTAAAAAAAACCAATTAAATAAATAAACGATATGCGTAAAATTATCCTTATTACTTCCCAAATATTTTTCTTACTAGCTCTCATTGGTTGGCTCCAAGAAATCGATATACTTTGGAAAAGCAGTTTAATATTGGCTTTTAGCAGTTTAGCGGTTGGCGTTGGTGCAATAAAGATTTTAAGCAATTACCAATATACTTTTTGGATTGTTGCTGCGGTGGCCGCCGGATTAATCTACCCGCAAACTTTTCTGCACATCGGAAGTGTAGATTTACGCAATAAATGGCTCATTCTCATCATCATTCAACTGGTGATGTTTGGCATGGGTACGCAAATGAGCATCAAAGATTTTACGGGCATCCGAAAGTCAGGAAAAGGGGTTTTAATTGGTTTATTGGGTCATTTTACAATTATGCCAATTATGGGGTTTATTATTGCAAAGATCTTTCACTTTGAGCCAGAGATTGCCGCCGGAATTATTTTAATTGGCTCCTGTAGTAGTGGTTTAGCCTCAAACGTAATGACTTATATTGCAAAAGGAAATTTGGTACTTTCGGTAACGGTAACCGCTATATCAACCATAGCAGCACCGATAATGACACCTTTTTTGATGAAGATTTTTGCAGGCACTTTGGTGGAAGTAAAATTTTTCAACATGATGCTGGAAATTATAAAAATTGTTTTGATCCCGTTAACGGCCGCCATGATTCATGATGTTTTAAAAACTTATGGAAGTACTGCAAAAACAAGAATCACTTATGCCTGTATTTTCTCTGTTTTATGGCTTGTTTTTATTGCTTTTTTTGGAACTAATTTAGTTTTGAAACCTGATGGAGTTGTTTACCATCTGATTGAAATATTCAGCTTTTTATGCGGAGCGGTGCTGGTGGGTTATCTTTACAATAAACTTTATAGGGCTTATCCTAAAATTGATCTGTTGATGCCCTATTTTTCCATGTTTGGGATTATTTACTTTACGCTGGTTACTACGGCCGCCGGAAGAGACAATTTGTTGGAAATTGGCTTTTTACTGTTCTTAGCCTCTGTATTACACAATGGCGCAGGTTATTTCTTTGGATATTGGTTGAGCAGATTTAGTGGCTTAACTAAAAATGACAGCAGAACCATTGCTTTTGAAGTTGGTTTGCAAAACGGGGGAATGGCCTCAGGCTTGGCGGGCGCAATGGGTAAATTGGCAACAGTTGGATTGGCATCGGCAGTTTTTAGCCCTTGGATGAATGTTTCTGGGTCCTTACTGGCAAATTATTGGCGGAAAAAAGCGGAAAAGGAAGAAAAAAAGGAGAACCAAACGGTTTAGGGCTTTGTATTGTTTGGGCGTTAACCGAAGAACAAAGTAGAAAGAAATAAATTAACATATAAGCACTACAGAAGTTAATTGCATTTCAGCCCAAATACGAAAAAACCCGTGTTACACACGTACTTATTCTTCGTCCTTGCTAGTCTGCGTTGGAAAGACATACTCTTTGGCAAATTTGGCGGGTGTGACTTGGCAAAGTGTATGGCTTTATGCGACTGCATCTATTTTTATTAATAATTGTCTATGATATTCTAAATACTTAAGCCTTTGTTCGTTTAAAATATGTTCGTCTAACCTATAATTTTTCCAAAATTCAACTACGTCATTTGATAATCGCTTTGAGAAAATAATTTTGCCTTCGTTTGTAAATGAAATATACTTCAGGTCAAAAAGCGTATCAATTGTTCTACTTAAAAGCAGTCCGTTATTAGGGTCGTAAGCTTCTATTTCATTTGATTCTATAAAAGGTTTAATGTGACTTGCTATCAAAACAGGATATTTTAATTTCTCTAAAACACAAATAGGATTACCATATAATTCTTCGCATTCTTCTTGAAGTTGATTTTTGTATAATCTGTGTAAATAAGGGTCTCTTCTTTTTGTAATACCATTTAAATCTTCTCCAAAAATTCTTTCTGCATCTTCGGTAAAATATAAATCCCCTTTTACAAACGTCAAATTATCAAGTTTACTTAATAAATTACAAAAATATCCTATTTGGTTATATTTTCTTTTGTGAAAATTTATTTCAATTGCATATTCTTTAAATTCATTTAAATCCTCTTTTGAAATAAATTCCCTTTTATATTCCTTAAGGTCAACAAGCATTAATCCTATAATTTCCTCCTTACTTAATCTGCCATATTCTATGAGACTTTTTATTAAAAAATTCAGCTCTTTCAAATTTGATTCATTTTTAACAGCCCTATTTAGGCTTGCATTAGAGTAAACTATTTTCGATAATAATGTTTCAGCTTTTTTATTAGACTTAGAGTTTAAAAAATCTTTAGCCAAAGGATGGTAGGATATTAGAAATGGCTGAATAAACCCCATTTTCACTAACTGATTGATTGATTTCCTAATAGAAGTTTCATGTTTTGGTAAGACTTTATTGATGTCATTTTGTAATTTTTTATATTTTTCTTTACTATATACTTCCTCTTTGTTTTTATCAATAAATTCAACACAAATCTTTAAAGTTTTGAAAAATAGACTATCAATTGTATATTCTGTGAAAGCGTTAGTCAGCTTCCAATAATACTCATAATTCTGCTGTTGCATAATTTTCCTTAATATTTTCTAGATAAAGTTCATTTTTTACTATAAATAAATATTCTTTATTTACCTCTTTATTTTCTTTTCCAGTTATTTTGTAGTTATGCTTACGCTCAATTACTTGAACATTACTTGAATATTTATTCAACAAATACAACAATTCATTTTTCGTTGGAAATGAAGAATTATTATAACTCAAATACCAATATTTAAAGTTAGATAATTTTGAAAACAATCTGTCGAATAATAAACCTACGGTTTTTTTATCTACAAAATTATTTTCAAAAGGAGCTGTTTTTTTAATTTCAATAAAATCATCAATTAGACCATAAAAACCAAAATAATTGTTCATTGTACCTGTGTATGGTGGGTCTAAATAAATGATGTCTGCCTGAATACGGTCTAACAAGTTAAAAATATCATCATTATATGCGATATTGTTTTTTGAATTATTGAAAACTGCATTATTATATTCATTTACATTTTGTAAAAAATGATATTTGAACGACTTGTTATGATAAGCTCTTTTTCTTTTATATTTTTCGTAGCTATATTCTTCATCTCTTAGTTGTCTAATCTTATCCCAATTAATATTAAAACGAGAATAAGGCATTTTACGAATCATTGTTCTGCGTATTAATGCAAAAGCTAATGACTTTTTTGTCTCAGAATCTAATTTTTCAATATTAGTTCTATATAAATCAAGTTCTTTACACTCGTCGGGAAAGAAAAATACTTCAGAATAATTCTTGAACATAAAGCCCTCGAACGGTTCTCCCGAAAATATGATTTCAATATCTTGTTTTGATAAAACGGTGGAATTATTTTGTATTAGAGCATTTGCAATAT
>DASSWV010000198.1:0-2444 GCA_035704545.1 Pelobium sp. | reverse complement strand
ACTAAGTTCGATTAAAAATTGCAATAAACCTAGGTTGAAAGGTCCCAGCAGCAACGGGCGAGGGAGATTTTTTTCATTTATTTTTTACAATGAAGGAAATAATCTATGGTCTCCCTAAATGACGATCATTTTGGGTCAAGCGGAAAAGCTGACGATAAAGAAAGTTTTTAGCGCTGAATAAATTTACTGCTATCTTAGAATATTGCTCATACCAGTTTGGGCATACCAAAACTTTTAATTTTCCTTTGGGTCAGTAGCGGTATGTGCGGGTGAAATTGGGTTTTGAGTGCACAAACGGGGCTCCCGGCCCAGGAGAGAAAAGGTTACCTTAAACTGGTAAAGCAAATTATAAGGTAGAATGATCTTTTTAAGGATTTGAAAAGATATTGCTTGATTGAGCCGAACCCAAGTTTTATAAAAAAAGGCCAGCTTTTTAAAACTGGCCCGGTATTAAATAATATTATTTAGTTAACTACCTTTTTTTTCTTTTTTTATTCATTTTCTCTTCTTGCTTTTTCAAGATCTTTTCTTGTTTTTTTTCTTTTAAATTTATTGTTGATTCTTTTAAATTTTTTCCGACTCTTGCCATGATTTTATTTTTTTAGAGGCAAATAAATGCCTGTAATCTAATTTTAGATCGTGTTGAATAAAATATTTTAACATGTATTGATTGTCCTCTTAAGGTTTTTGAGGCTTTGTTCCACGAGTTGAACAGCATATCATGTCTGATAGCTATAGATTATTTGAACAAAGTAAATAGGACAGTAGAAAGCACACTCGCGGGTGCTTAAAAATTCGGAAAGATGATTTTAATTTTTTGGATGGGGCAACTCACTTTCAATTTGAATAAATCAAGAGCAGCACCAGGTATAAATATATTTAACATTTGCGCTTTCATTATCTAATCTTTATAAAAGTAAAGTTCATTACGCTGATATACGTATAGATATCCTCTAAGTTACGCATTTTAGGATGATTAACAAAATCTTTATGGATAACTATCCCTTTGTTCATTTAAAAAGAAATGCCTAAAAAAGAAAAGAGATAATAACTACTTAAATAGCCCCTGGAGATATTGCCTGATCCAAAACAAACCCTATCAATACATTTATGCAATGATTATTAATCATAAAAAGAGTTCTTCGGTCAGTATGTAGATGCCCATGGCCAATACAAACCAGCCAAATCCTTTTTTTAGGTGGCTACCTTCTATTTTTGTCGAAAGCCAACTGCCAATAAAGATACCCACCAAGGAAAGCGCCGTAAACAGCAACATAAACGACCAGTCAATAGGCTGATTGCCAATATCGCCCAAAAAGCCAATGAGCGATTTTGCCGCAATAATAAGCAGCGAGGTTCCTATAGCCAGTTTCATCGGTAATTTTGCGAATAGAACCAATGCTGGAATGATCAAAAAGCCGCCTCCAGCCCCAACGATGCCAGTTAGAGTGCCAACAACTGCTCCTTCAAGGGCAATCATAGGATAGTTAAACTTGATTTTCTCCTGCTTAGCCGTAATGCCTATCCCGTTTTTCCTGATCATGGAAATAGCAGCTACTACCATTATCAGAGCGAAGAAAATCATGATTCCCACGTTTTTACTAATTACAAAATCGCCGAGAGTTAGAAGCACTTGAGGAATGGCAGGTATTAAAAATTTTCTGGTCAGGTAAACCGCAATAAGCGATGGGAGGGCAAAAATGAAGGCGGTTTTATAGTCTACCAGCCCTTTTCTCATAAACGAAACAGACCCGGCCAATGAAGTAGCTCCTACAACAAAAAGAGAGTAAGCTGTGGCCAATACAGGATTTATGTGCAATAAATACACAAGAGCAGGCACGGTTAGAATTGATCCACCGCCACCAATAAGCCCGAGGCTGATCCCTATAACTATTGCTGACAGGTATCCAAAAAACGTAACTACATCCATAAGTTCCTTATTACGATGCAAAGTATTACAGCTATAAGCTTTTTCGCTGATGTTTGTTACACACGGCCTTTAGCTAAAAGGTTAAATGTTTGGAATGAAGTTTCACATATTCCGTAGGGGATACTTTTTTAAGAGATTTAAACTGCCTGTTGAAATTAGACACATTATTAAAACCAGCTTCAAAGCAAACACCCGCCACGCTATAATTATTTTCTATTAATAGTTTACAAGCGTAGCCAATACGCACCTCATTTAGATATTGTATAAAAGTTTTCTTTTGATAGTGCTTAAAATATCTGCTAAAGGATGATGCGTTCATATTCGCTAGACTGGCTACTTTTTCCAAAGAAATATTCTCTTTGAAGTTATTCATTATGTATCCGTGAATGCGAGCCATTTTACTGTTATGTATTTCCTGAAAAGAATTGACGTAACTTGAACTGGAAAGCAACTGGTAATTTTCAAACTCCGAAAGATCCCTCAATACGTTTATAAATAACATAAATCTATCGTA
>DASSWV010000191.1:0-3345 GCA_035704545.1 Pelobium sp. | reverse complement strand
GAAGGAGTAAACTTTAAATTGGAGAATGGCAATGCCGTACCAGAGCACTTCCACGTTACGGAAGTAGGCGTAATCACCAAAGACTTTATTGATTGTGGGGGCACAGTGCGTCACGAAAAAGTGGCGAATTTCCAGTTATGGGATGCCAACGATTACGAACACCGGTTAAAAGCAGGAAAACTGCTCCATATCATCTCCCTTTCAGAAAAAATACTGGATATGCAAGATCTAGAGATTGAAGTGGAATATCAGGCAGCAACCATTGGTAAATATGATTTGGCTTATGACGGCAATGACTTTATTTTGTTAGCTAAAACCACGGCCTGTTTAGCGATGGATAAATGTGGGGTTCCGGCAGAAAAACAAAAAATTGAAATGGAAAACTTAGCAGGTGGAGCTACAGCTTGCACACCGGGCGGAGGCTGTTGCTAAATTTATCCTTAAAAGAAAGTATTGATAATATGCAATAGCTGTTATTGCCTCTGATGTACTTACAACATATTTATTTGAATTTGTACATCATGCCTTTTGTCAAATGCTCATTAAAGCAGGTCATACGTTATGATCTGCTTTAAAACTTGTATGATGAAAACAATACTCTTTCCAACAGATTTTTCTTCACTACACCCTTATTAATCCTCCATAAAAAATCAGAATATTATGTCAGCAAATAATTGCGCCCCAGTTGCAGAAAGAAAAAAACTCGGTTTTCTCGACCGCTATTTAACATTATGGATATTCCTGGCAATGGCTATAGGGATTGCATTAGGCTTTTTTATACCCTCTTCCTCTGGCTTTATCAATTCGTTTTCCAGTGGAACCACAAACATTCCTTTAGCTATAGGTCTCATTTTAATGATGTATCCTCCACTGGCAAAAGTGAAATATGAAAATATGGGCAAAGTTTTTAGCGACACCAAAGTTTTAACGGCTTCTTTGGTTCTGAACTGGATCATTGGCCCCATTTTAATGTTCATATTGGCCATTACTTTTCTCAGAGATTATCCTGAATATATGATAGGCTTAATACTTATTGGTTTAGCCCGATGTATAGCAATGGTAGTAGTTTGGAACGAATTGGCAGAAGGTAACCGAGAATATGCAGCTGGTCTAATTGCTTTAAACAGCATTTTCCAAGTGCTCTTATACAGTGTTTACGCTTACGTTTTTATCACTCTATTGCCACCATTGTTTGGGATGGAGGGTTTAGAAGTTAACATCACCATAGCTCAAATTGCCGAAAGTGTAGCTATTTATTTGGGTATTCCATTTGCAATGGGCGTCATCAGTAGGTATTCATTAATTAAATTAAAGGGAGAAGAATGGTTTCAAACAAAATTTGTCCCCATGATATCGCCCATTACACTTATCGCTTTACTTTTCACTATTGTGATTATGTTCAGCCTTAAAGGCGAATTAATAGTACAAATCCCGATGGATGTAGTAAGAATTGCCATACCACTGGTGATCTATTTCGTGTTCATGTTCCTGTTCAGCTTTTTTATAGGCAAATCATTCGGAGCAGATTATTCTAAAAACGCTTCCATATCTTTTACTGCCACAGGAAATAATTTTGAATTAGCTATTGCTGTTGCCATTGGTGTGTTCGGGATCAACTCTGGTCAAGCGTTTGCCGGAGTTATTGGTCCATTGGTTGAAGTACCGGCTTTAATCGCCTTAGTAAATGTAGCATTCTGGCTAAAAAGAAAATATTACCCCACAGAAACAATTGCCAATAAAGTTGATTAGAATGAACTAGGCATTCCCAATCTATTAACCACAATCCCAACTGTACCTTAAATTAACACTATAACGTGATAATTAACATTAAGATAACACAGCTTTAATGAGGAGATAAACTCCATGGTCTTTCTTTGTATCAGAAAATTAAAACAAATTATGAAAAAGATCTTATTCTCTCTATTTATTGCTACTGCACTTTTCAGTGCATGTTCTGATGACAATGATGTTACTCCGGTTGAAGAAACGGAATTCAGAATCACAGCAAACATAACTACTAATACAACTTGGGAAACTGGAAAAGTTTACATTTTAGGTGGCCGTATAGCAGTTACTTCAGGTACAACTTTAACTATCCAACCAGGTGTAATCGTTAAAGGTGAAGCTGGTACTGGTGCTAATGCCACTGCTTTAATTATTGCAAGAGGCGCTAAAATTGATGCTCAAGGTACTGCATCTAGCCCAATCATCTTTACTTCAATTGCTGATGAAATTATGCCCGGTGAAATTGCTAGTCCCAACTTAGACCCAACTACAAATGGTTTATGGGGTGGTTTAATTGTTTTAGGAAATGCAAGAATTTCTGCAGATGCGCCTGCTATTCAGATTGATGGTATACCAGTTTCAGACCAAAATGGTTTGTATGGTGGTACTAATGATGCTGATAATTCAGGGATTATCAAGTATGTATCTATCCGTCATGGTGGTGCTAACATTGGTGAAGGTAACGAAATCAATGGTTTAACATTAGGTGGTGTTGGTTCAGGTACTGTAATTGAAAATGTTGAAGTAATTGCTAACCAGGACGATGGTATCGAGTGGTTTGGTGGTTCAGTAAGCGTTAAAAATGCTATCGTTTGGAATGCTGGTGACGATGCAATTGATACTGACCAATCATGGTCTGGTACTTTAGATAACTTTATCGTATTAACTCCAGGTGATGAGTGTTTCGAATTAGATGGTCCAGAAGGAACTTATGAAGCAACTCACACTATCAAAAATGGTACTGTAAAAGTTGGTAACGCAGAAGGTATTGCAGATTTAGATACTGATTTAGTAGGTAACTCTTCAACTCCAGTTAATATGTCAAACATTTACTTCTTTGATATAACTTTAGCAACACAAGATTTTGATGCTATGCCTGCAACTGCAACATTAACAAACTTTCAAGCAACTTTGCCAGCTGGCGCACTTGTACCTACTTATTTCAAAGCAGGCTCTGCCGCAGCGGTAACGTTAGTAACAACTAGAACAGTTGGTGCAAATGAAGCCTCATTTGCTACTTGGTCTTGGGCTAGTGTTGCGGGTGAACTTACTATAGCCTTGTAAAATACTTTTTAAAAAAACAATTAAATATCAAACTCGTCGATTCTTCGGCGGGTTTGTTTGTATTTATAAAACTCAACAATAACAATTAAAAATAACATGCATTCCTTCATTCGTTTAGTGATTCTATTTACTTTTTTATCATCGAGTCATTCATTATTTGCACAAAATGGTTTTATTAGAGGAGTTGTGACAGATAATTCTACTGGAGAAACATTAATCGGCGTTACCGTTTCTGCTACAGGCGGAAAATCCATGACAGCAACAGATTTAGACGGT
>DASSWV010000091.1:0-2077 GCA_035704545.1 Pelobium sp. | reverse complement strand
TATATTACCAGTAATAATTAAATTATTGGCAATAGCAGAAGTAAATCCATTTAATGTGGTTAAAGAGGAATTAAAGCTTACTGTAAATGACCCAACATTATTTATGTTGCTAAAATTATTTAGGTTAGTGAATCCTGTTTGGTCAATCGTTAACGTTGTGGCTACAGTATTTAAAGAAGGAATAGTAATGGATGTTAACGCATTCATTCTAGACATAAAAAATAGGCCGCCAACTGAAGTAAGACTTGTTAAATTTATGGAAGTGACACTGTTATTAGTATTAAAATTAATCTCTCCAGCGGTATTAAGACCTGGCAATGCTATATTTGTATTTGAATAACTTTGAACAATCACCGACCCTCCAACGGTTGCAATATTATTCAATCCAACCAAGGAAGCACCAGTAGTTTGAATGGTTAAATTGCCAGTTATTGTAGTTAAGAAAGAAAGTCCAGAAAGGTTGTTTGTGCTACCACCACTTATGGTTAAATTACCTACTATAGTGTTACATCCTGTACCACCATAAGTGGCAACAAAATTATCAACGGTAACTTGGCTACCCAAGTTTACATTGCCAGTAATACAAGTCTGTGCGAAAATGCTTTGTGAAAAAAGCAACAACGCTATAATATATATTGTTTTCATGAGAATTATAATTCAATGGAAGCCTTAAAATACCCTTTCCCTTTAACACGCTTCCCTTTGCTTTGGTGAATTTTAGCGCAAAAGATGGAATAGTTTTCTGTACTGCGTCTTGCTTTTGTGGGATCGTATTTTGCTAAATCACCGGCTATCACTTCGCCATAAACTTTTGTGCTACCCAACTTTTGGTCAGTGAACCATTGGTGGCCTATTTCGTGTATAATTGTTTCGGCTATTTCCCAAATATCACGCTTTATTAATGATGGATATACCCTAAATCGTGTATTTGTTATATTGGCCACCCCCATTGTTATAGCTAGAGGAGAATTATCGTTTTCTGGTTTTAATCCTATAGTGTATCCATTAAAAACGTGATTAAAAATCCCTTTCATTCTATCCCTTACTTTTTTTACGTGACTTTCCTTAGTCACGCTACCAAACCATTTGTGCAATACTGGATCAGAATTAAATGCATCTATCCACGTAGATTTATCTTGGTTATAAATAGCTTCAATATGGTCATAACCATAACGTGCCATATCCTCTGCTTTTGGACCCGCCAATGTAAGTCTGCTCTCTGCAACTTCTAAACTTACATTAATGTTCTTAAGTTGAAGTTCTAATAATGCTAGTTTAGATTTTTTGTCCGGAAAATTGATTTTTACCTTCATAATGAATTGCTTTTATTGGTTAGTTTCAATTAGCGACTAAACTATTTATTCTGAAGTGCTTAAAAAATTATTGTTAGTGAATGAAGTGCTTTTTTTAGTGAAGCGCTTTTTAGAAGAAAATTTAAACTGTTTTTAAAACCTGCAACACAAGATTCCTGTTGCTAGAGCTTAAGGGAATTTTTTCATTGTCCAAATAAACCATAGAGGTAGTGGCGGAAGAAATTTTTTTAATATTTACCCAATAGGAGCGATGGGTCTGTACAAAATTAGCGGGATTCAGTTTTTCGGAAGTTTTCTTTAAAGTATGTGGCACCAAAAACTTATCAGAAGGCGTGACCACGTAGCAGTAATTGTCAAAAGCTTTCAGATACAGAATGTTTTCTTGGTTAATTTTATGGGTGCGCCCTTCAGATTTCAGCAATATAAAATCTTGGTTTGTCAATGAAAAATTATGCCATGCCAGTTCAATGTTGCTTCGCAATCCATTCTCTGTAAAAGGCTTTACAATATAACCCAATGGATGCGTTTCCTTTACTCTTTTTATAGTCAAAGGATCGGTTTGCGAAGTGAGATAAAGATACGGAATACCTCGTTTGTCAAGCTCTTTCGCCAGATCCACGCCGTCTTTAGCGCCCTCAAGTTGAATGTCCACCAAAACCAAGTCGGGTTGGGTTGTATCTATCGCATGCAAAGCTTCGTCATATTCATCACTGTCCCCAAGCACTTGAAATCCTTGCTTTTTTAAAGCTGAGTTAATGTTGGCC
>DASSWV010000075.1:0-6091 GCA_035704545.1 Pelobium sp. | reverse complement strand
ACTACTCACTACTCACTACTCACTACTAGCCTTTGCTTCTTCTTTCGCCTTTTTCTTAAAAAAACCTCTCAATAAAAAGTTATGTTGGAGCGCCTCCATATTTTCATCGAGTTTTTTACTGCTCGTTTCTAGGTTGTTCATTAAAGTCTTTACCTGATCTGCTGTTTTAGGATCATTTAGTAATATTCCAACTGCATTGTCGCTTTTTGTAAGCTGCCCCGAAGCATGATCTAAATTTTCCGTCATTCTAGCCGTAGAAGCGGCTGTTTTTTGAAGTTCGTTGATGGATGATCTTAACTTAGCGAAAACTACAGTATCTGTCAATAGCTCATCGGCTAAACCACCTTTTGTATTCAATTTACTGCTAAACATATTTAGTTGTGATGCCATTCGGCTGGTTGATGCTGTAGTAGTTTCTAAGTTTTTAACAATGGCTTTAAAATCATCGGCAATCTGTTGGTCGGTTAATAAAGCGCCTAAAGTTCCTTTTCCCTCCACCAAATTAGCAGCTAAAAGCTTGAAATCTCTGGTAATATCATTCAGGTTTTTATTATTTACCTGCAATGTTTTCATAATATCATCCGTAGATAAGGTTTTGTTTACTGCAATCACATCGCCATCTTCAATAAACGGAAACTTAGGCGAACCGCCATCAATTACAACAATCTTGCTTCCAATTAAACCGTCGGAACTAATGCTGGCTTTGGCATCTTTATGAATGTATTTGTGCGCTTCTTCTTCCACATTTAAAGTAACTTTTACCTGCGAAGTGCCATAAAACTCTATCTTTTTGATAATCCCGACTTTAACTCCAGAAAACCAAACGTTGTTTCCTACTTTTAAACCTTGGATATCGTCAAAAACTACCTGTAATTGAAAACTTTTCACAAAGACTTTTCTTTGACCACCAAGGGTAAAAACGCCCAATAAAAAAATCAAAATCCCTACAAACAAAAATATTCCTACGGTTATCGCCTTTTTTTTATCTTTTTGCTGGCTCATATATTATTGAATAAAATTATAATCGTAAAATGGTGTAACACGCTCATCAGTGGATGCAAATACCTCATCAAAAGTTCCAACCTGTTGAAAGTGCCCATCCAGTAGCATTGCAATTCTGTTGCCCACTGCTTTTGCACAGGTTAAATCGTGAGTGATGATGATTGAACTGGTTTTGTAACGCTCCTGTACCTGGTTAATTAAGTTGTTAATTTCAATACAGGTTATCGGATCTAGGCCTGCAGTAGGCTCATCATATAGCATAATTTCCGGCTTTAAAATAAGCGTACGGGCAATGCCAATTCTTTTTCTTTGTCCACCAGATAATTCTGAAGGCATCTGATTGATGGTTTGCGATAAGCTTACTGCATCTAAAACAGTTTCGACAGCATGGCTTATTTCTCCTTTGGTTAGTTTTTTCTTGTTCCGCACCAAAGGAAATTCTAAATTTTCCCTAACCGTCATACTGTCATATAGTGCGCTATTCTGGAACGAAAAGCCAATTCTTAACCTAAGCGCCATCAATTCTTTTGCGTTAAGTTGGGCAACTTGGTTTCCTAAAACATCCACAGTACCGCTATCCTGTGTAAGTAAGCCCGAAATAATTTTTATTAAAACAGATTTACCGGTTCCAGAACGTCCTAAAACCACTAAATTTTCTCCTTCGTAAAGATCCAAATCAGCACCTTTAAGTACATGATAATCTCCAAAAGATTTTTCTACATCCCTTATGGTAATTACAGCATTCCTGTTTTCTGTTTTAGCTTTCTGTAACATTAGGTTCTGAATAAGAAAGTGATTTGGGTAGCAATTACTTCTTCAATAAAAACCAAAAACATCCCTACAACAACAGCAGAGTTTGCGGCTTTACCTACGCCCTCTGTTCCTTTTGATGAATTATAGCCCTGGTAACAGCCCACCATGCCAATAGTGAATCCGAAAACAGTAGCCTTTATGGTTGATGCAATAATATCTAAGAAGGTAATGGACTCTAAAAAAGACTGTACGAAAGCACTAAAACTGGTACTTTCTGACATTGAAACATTGACATAAGCGCCTAAAAGAGCAACTAATGCGGTGTAAAAAGTTAAAATTGGGATGGTGATACTGGTTGCCAATACCCTGGTAACTACCAAATAACTAAACGGGTTAGTTGCCGAAACTTCCATGGCGTCAATTTGTTCGCTTACTTTCATAGAACCCAACTCGGCACCAATACTGGAACCCACTTTTCCGGCAGAAATTAATGAGGTTAAAAGGGGGGCTAAAGTACGAAGCATCGCAATCCCTACCAAAGAGGGCAGCCATGATGTTGCGCCAAATTCGGCTAAAGAAGGTCTTGACTGTTTAGTAAAGACAATACCAGTGATAAAACCGGTTAAAGATATTAGCGCTAAAGATTTATAACCAACCTGATAGCATTGCTTTAAAATTTCTTTCCCTTCGTAGGGAGGCGTAACTGCCTCCCGAAAAAACCTCATTATAAATAAATGAACCCGGTATAACTCCAGGAACATGTTGTTAAATTTTAAGGTTAAACGGGGAAAAACTTTTTTCAAAATTTCATCATTTGTTTTGTTGGCATATCAACAATTAGTCCATTACAGATTCAGTTTGCAAAAGTATTAAAAATTTAATGTGCATAATATGCGTTTCACAAATAATACATCTGTTTTAAGTCAAAAAACTACCGAAGATCAAACCCCGCAAAATCCACGTTTACATTATAAGGACTAATAGAATGGTCTAATAGGCAGGCAAGCTCACGTTTGTTGATTGGTTTTTCCTTGTTAAAATCTGATTTGAAATTATCTTTCCATCTTGCTTCAACTTCTTGCTGTAACGAAATAGGGTCTCTCCCACTCACAAAACTTAATAAAGAGATAATATTACCCACCGAAAGTTCCTCAACATTCTTATTCTCAATAAACCAAATTCTTGAACGGGGATAAAGCTGAGCCATGATTCCTTTAATATCATTTGCCTTCACATTACTATCTGGATTAAATTTGCCACTACTAAAATCTAAATGTAAAACACCGCTGGCGATAATCTTCTGAATGGGATACCATGCAATATCATCACCTTTAATATCTAAAACCGGGTAAAGAAAGCTTTTATAATCAATCATTTCATTTTGAGTGATTCGGATACTTGCTTTTTTAGGGCTAACATCAAAGAAGGGACCGTAGGCAGCTAAGGCACCGGCCGCCTGGCCAATGTTTGTCCAAAGGGCAATATTCCTTAAATCTTCGGTTTCAAAATCTTTAAAACACGACATGGAAACAATTAATAAATTATCTACTTCTCTGGGAATAAAAATGCCTAAAGGAATGTAATGTAGCGTACTGTCTTTTCCAAAGCCAGCGGCGCCACTTGTTTTGTATAGTTTTTGAACTTGCTGATAAGGCTTTTCCATTTGCTGTTTAGAATAGTTTACCAAGGCATCAAATTTTCCCAAACTATCTAATTTTAAAATATTGTTTTTTACCAATAATGAGTTTTTACTGTTTGTGGTGGCGTCAACTAAAATTTTAGATTTAATTTTCTCGATTTTTCCGTTAATAAGCACCTTTAAAGCCCAGCCATTATTTTTTTTTTCAATCTCTTCTATTGATACACCTTTTAAAAAAGTTAATCTTTTAGTGTTTTTTACGAGGTTTTCCAAAGCATTTTGAGGGGTAATGGCAGCGCTATCTTTAGCTTTTTCATAAGCATCTCGCCATTGTTTCCAAATACCGTGGTTAAAATTTGGGATGTCCATGCTGGGTTCAACATCGCCAATTAAAGTATTACTAGGTTCAATGAGCAATACTTTTACACCGCTAGTTGCCGCTTGCATTGCAGCGGCTGTACCTGCAGCGCTCCCGCCAACTACAATAACATCAGGTTTATATTGCGCAGAAACGCTAATACATAACAAAAAGAAAAACGTGAAGGTAATTTGCTTGATCATAATTATAAATTAACGACTTAATAAGTAATTAAATTTTTAAGTGTTTTAAATTTAACTTTTATTAACTAAGTTTTTTACATAAAACTTATCAACTCTTGGCAGATTGGGTAACATTGCATCTATTTATCAATAAATACTTAGCATGATAAACGTTCAATATCCGTTTACGGATTTAACAAAAGCTTTACTAACATTAATACAGACTTTAAAGCCAACAGATTGGGATAAAACAACGCTTTTTAAAAATTACCAAATCAGTCTACTTATTACCCATTTACTCAAAGTCCATATTGATATAATAGCTCATCCACATCATTCTTTTACGCCGAATATAGATAATAATGATACAGCCCTTACTCGAGGTTTTGTGGAAAATCAGGTAAAAGAGATTAAAGAAATCTTGGTTAAGGATAAGAAGGTTTCACAGGTGCAGTACAGTCATTGTTGGTTGGTGCAACAATATATTAGGCAGGCTTTAAATAACCAAGATTTACTACAAAGGATTTTTTATTTCCCGTTTTTAGATGCGACTATGAATGGCTTTGTAAGCTATTATCTAGCGGTTGATGCCGAAAAGGGAACAATAATAAAAGTTGAGATTGTGGGAGAAGCAGGTGCTATTTGGGCGATTGAAAAAGCTAAAATTGGGTGGCAAAAGACCAGTTCAGCTCATACAGCAACCACTACCCTATACCTTGACCAACAGATAGCTTGGCTTTTATTTGCTAACTCGCTCCATGTAAATGAAATAGGTCAGTATTATCAGATTATTGGAAACAAGCTTTTAGGCAGTCATTTTTTAAATATGCGAACCACTGCTATTTCCCAAGATCCTTTATAATTTTTTAGAGCAGCTCTGCTGATTTCAAATTTGTTATGGAACGTGATGATTACTTATGGAGTATTTAAAATTTTGGATGTTGAAAAAACTGGTTTGGCAAGGTATTGGTATTGTGTTAAACCTAACAATTAAAATTTAAAATCATGGAAAGCAAGACAAAATCAAAAATAGCTTTAGGCTTAATTTTAGGAGTTGCAGCAGGAGCAGCAGTTTATTATTTTATGACTGACGAAGACGGAAAGCAACAGTTAAGCAACGCAATTGATGCAGTAAAAGAATTCAGTGATAAAGCTAAAAATGTAGCAGCAGAACAGTCTAGTAAATTAGCAGATAAAGCTTCAGAATATGCAGGTAAAGCATCTGACTTAGCTTCAGAATATGTTTCTAAGGCTTCTGATGTAGCTTCTGGATATGCTTCAAAAGCTTCAGATGCAAGTGCAAGATTAGCAGAAGATGCACAAAGACAAGCAGAGCGAGTAGGTTAAGCCCTACTTGCTTTTATTTTGTACCCATAAGATTTAGCACAACAACAGAACTGTGTTTATAACCGAGCGTACTGCCGGGCTTTACTGTTACCAAACGCCCAAAGTACAAATCTAAAATAGCCTGTAAAACTTTTCTGCGGTTCTCTCTATAATCATCCATAGCGTTAAATCTATAAACATACATTTTGCCATTTTGATCAACAATTGCTGAGATGGTATGTGCAAAATCTTTATAAGCAGGATTTATTTTTACGGTATATTCTGGGTATAAATAATCATAAGAAGCACTTCTGTTTTGTAGCTTATCAACCGTTGAGAGTTTTTCGATCTCAATAATATCGCTTTTTGATGTAAATTCAACAGGGTTCCTGGCTGCAAAAAACAAGCTACTATCTGTTATCGAGGCATTAATTAAATCTGCTCGTTGCTTTACAAAAACAGAATCCTGCTTGCGAGGTTTTCTCAAATCATCTACTGTTTTATCCAGTTTTTTGATGTAAGCCTCAGAATAAAAAGTCATATAAACTTCTGACCTAACATCCTTAGCTATTTTTTTTGCGTTTACCTCTAAGCGCTGTAAAAGCAAACTGTCTCTACTCACACTTTTTACCCTAAACCATTCTCTCGCAAAATTGTAAACACCATCATGACTAAAAATTAGGTCAAAATCCAGCATTTTATTCATTGTTGGGCTATATGCTTGCACCGTAGTATCTGATAAAAATCTAATTGCCCATTCGGGTGTTTGTTGGAAACCAAGTTCGTTAAACGCTATTCGATTGGCAAAAGTCCGCCTAACTTCGTAATATT
>DASSWV010000058.1:0-2155 GCA_035704545.1 Pelobium sp. | reverse complement strand
GGAAACAGTTTGCACAGTGGGAGCGATGCTTTTCATAACAAAGTTTGGGATGTAATTAGCGTTAAGGATCATAACATCACTTTGTCGGTTACTAGTCCGGATGGCGAGGGTGGCTTTCCAGGAAATTTGACCTGCGAAGTTGTTTTTACCCTCACAGAAGAAAACGAACTGATTGTCAATTATACCGCTCAAACGGATCAAGATACGGTAGTTAACTTAACCAACCACGCTTATTTTAACTTGAACGGAGAGGGCACTGGCTCAGTCCTCAAACATAAAGTCCGCATAAATGCGGATGAATTTGTGCCAATTAACACAGCTTGTATCCCAAAAGGGTTTTTTGACACAGTTAGTAATACACCGTTCGATTTTAGAGAAACGAAAGCTATCGCAAAAGACATTGATGTAGATAACGAACAGTTGAAATTTGGAAACGGATACGATCATTCTTTTGCAATAAACCAAACTGAACTAATTAATTTTGCGGGTTCGGCAAAGGGAGATCAAACTGGGTTAACGTTGGAAGTTTACACCACTGAACCCGGAATGCAGTTTTACACTGGGAATTATTTAAATGGCCATATTGGAAAAAGTGGTGCGCCTTACTATGCCAGAACAGGGTTTTGTTTTGAAACACAGCATCATCCTGATTCCCCCAATAATCCAAATTTTTCGTCCACGGTGTTAAAAGCAGGAGAGGAGTTTAAGTCAACTACGGTTTATAAAGTTTTTTAAATGTGCAAAATCCCGAGTTTTATTAAAAGCAAGAAGAAGGTTTTACTTTAGAAGTTTTGGAATAATTTTCTTGCAATTTAATTGGAAAGCTTCTTTGGAGGCTTTTTTTTGTGGAACAGTAAATTTAGTAAACGGGGTAACAAAATAATCCTGAACTTTATAAACAGTATAGCATATTTAATTGTAACAAAAAATTTATAAATTTATCTCCATGCCTAAATTATTAATTTACATAGCGATATTTTTTCTCTGTTTTTGTGGAAAGTTTTCACAGGCGCAGGGTCTTCCTACTGATACCATTCCGGTAAAAATTAATTACACTTTTAAAGGCGATTCGGTGAAATTCACGTCAGAGTTACGACCGTTAAGGCAAATAGCAGGTGCGCCTGAACCATTTTATACCTATTTTTGGGAGTTTGGTGATGGTGGTTTTTCTTTCCAAAAAGAACCAATTTATAGCTATGCAAAAGCAGGGTCTTATCATCCACGACTTTACGCTACCAACAATTACGATGACGGTAAACCACCGCCACGTCGCCCCGGGAGCATTGTCATCAAGCAAAACGCAACCAAATTAGCAAGCGCAACCAATTTTTTTAAAGCTGAAGAAAACCTAGCGCTAAAAACCAACAATATGCCAAAACCTAACGAGGAAATGGTGTTGATTTTAGGCTATAAAAACGATTTAACACTAGGCAGTTTGCAAGGAAAAGGCACAATTGTTTTGTTTTACAACGATAAGGAATTTGCTAGAGATAATTTTTTGATAGATACGGTAAGGGTGCATCATAGTGAGAAAAAGTCTTTAAATACCAGTTTCCTACAAATGGCAAACCATTATATGCCAAGTCAAAAATATTATGCGCAGAACGGTCCGTCAAATAATTTGAACTCACTTGATCTAAAAAGTAAAGCCGAATTGATAAAAGAACGTGTGGTCAAATATCGCAACATGGATGCCTGGACTTTCGATAACCTAAATCAAAAAGAGGAACGCTTTATGTTTTTCAGTATGAAAACTACACCAGAAATGCTAGCCGACACCAACGCCGTGGTTACTATTTCTGCAATGATGATTCCGGACGACCCTTTAGCAGATGTAAACGTTTTTAATTTGGAATTACAGATTGTAGCTTCGCATGACCCTAATAAAATGATGTTGCGCAACCGCTCTATGAATTACCGTTTTGTAGGTAAAAACAAAAGATTAAACTATAAGGTTCGTTTTCAAAACACAGGAAAAGGTCCCGCTAAAATGGTGAATGTAGGTGTTAAAATTCCTGAGAATCTAGATAAATCATCTATTAAAATTTTAGACACAAATCCTAAGGTAGCATTAAGGGATTCAACCTACCTCACAGGATCGGTGTTAGATACGTTACGAGGCAAAGATAGTGTGAATTTCATTTTCCGTAATATT
>DASSWV010000024.1:0-2536 GCA_035704545.1 Pelobium sp. | reverse complement strand
TTCTCCAATTTAAAGTTTACTCCTTCGGCGTTAGCAAGGATATTTTTGATTTCTGAAAGTTTCATAATGTATGTATTAGAGTTTTATTGCAATTTAACGATTGATGAGGCTAAAAATTAGCAGCAATTAGCTTCCCCCTTGTACGAACCTAAAAAACCACCAAGTTGTTCTTCTAGTAATGCCCAAGTCTTAGGGTTGATACAGTAACATACACTTACACCTTCAATTGTGCCTTGTATAATCCCTGCGGTCTTCAGTTCCTTCAAATGCTGCGAAATGGTAGCTTGCGCCAAGCCCAGTTCGCTTACAAGATCGCCACAGATACAGACATTCGATTTCAGTATTCTTTGAAGAATGGCAATACGGGCAGGATGTGCCATTGCTTTAAATAAGGTAGACAGCAGGTTCTGCTCGTCTGTAAATATTTCTGTTTTTGTAAGTCCCATAATTTATATTGTAATATTACGATTGATGTTGGACTTATCAAAATAATTTCATTTTTATTTCATGGTTTTGATGCTAAATTATTGATGATGAGCTTTTAAGTAAATTTTGAATAGCCTACGCAAGCTTAAGTATGTCATCGCTATTTCATGGCATCATGATTGTTTACTGAAAACTAAACATAAAACATCTTACATTATGAAACTATTTAAATTAATTGCACTAGGTGCCGCCGTAAGTTTTGGTTACAACTATCTTACAAAAAGAGATGAATTAGGAAGGTCAAAATTAGACCAGATTAAAGAAAATGGTCCAGACTGGATAGAAAAAGGAAAGCGTATGGCTAGCGATGCTATAAATGATGTCCGTCAAAAAAACGACAATCCTAATTATGCCAATAAGAACTATTAATTAAATAGGGGTGTGTTAATGAGCTTCATCATTTACACACCTTATTCCTCAATGTGAAATTATGAACAGTTTTTTTAAAACTTTGATTGCTGGTTACGGCGCAAAAAAGCTAGGTGGCGGTTGCCTTTCCACAATAATTATTTTTGTGCTGATTTACTTTGCTTTAGGGCAGTGCAACCGGTCAAATGCGCAAGTAAATGAGCAGCAAGTGCCAGTCAAAACTATTTCTCATGAATCGGTGGAGTTGAGGAAAGAGTAAAAGGATTATAAATAGTTAAACATTCCATCTCCTTTGGGCTGATATATAAAAGTAGGAGACATAATTGCACCTGGGTTTTAATTGTTTTTTTAAAAGTAGCCGGCAAATAGTAAAACCGTATCAAGGATATGTTATCAAATGGTTAAATAACAGCATCGGGCATTGGAGTTAGCAATGGCCATATATATTTGTAGTGGTTATGGGAATTTAACCATCGGCAGAGGGCTGGTTGGCAGCAACAGAAAGTTCGATTCCTTCCTCTGCAACAATTTGGTTTATAATGATTGGTTTTTTAAGCTCCTTCTGCTCCAGTTGGAGCTTTTCTTTTTTAAGCCGAATTAATTTTGTTTGAATTTTAAGGTGCTTGTTGAAAATACAGCAGACTTAAGTTTGTGACTTTATATTTCTCATGTATTCTGCAATAAGCGCATGGTATAAAGTTCCTTTTTTTTCTGCTAAGCGCTCTTTAGCTTCCAGTTTTTTAGCTTCATTGTTTATCACGTTTTTAGCATAAGCAACTGCATGGGCAAAATCTGATTTTGCGGCCAACTGTGCTTTGCTTGGTTTTACCTTGCTCATATCTGGGTAAGCTGTAATTACAGTTCTGTTTCCTGGGTATTGTTTAATCACAACGGTTTTATCGATGTGTCCACTAAAACCTTTTAACAAGGGGTTTTTGCTAATTGCCATTAGGTAAATGATTTGGTTCTATAAATTTAAGAAAGCTGTTTAAATTCTGCAAATGAATGATCTTGTACTTTTCTACATTTATACGATGCTTAAAAGCGAGACTTTAATAAAGGGCCAGGTCAATGGACTTTTCTCTTTAGCTTTCCCCCTGCCTTCTTCGTGTTTCCTTCGACCATCTTACGTTCTTGAACGTAGGATGACCGAACAAGAAGCGAAGCAGTCCCTGCCAAAGGCTCTTTTGTAGTTAGCTATGGGTACAATATGAAGTGTTCCAAACTTTGAACTTTAATTTTTTTATGTTTCATGGATGATGGTTTATACCACAAAATATAAATCTAAGGGAGAGTTTAAATGCTAGGTTTGGAACTGTTCTAAAGGCGTTTCTAGATTATACCCCGTTTTTATTCGGATGTTGAATTTTAGCTAAACTTAATAGCTTACCAGCGGATTATCTAAAGGGGAAATGTAATGTTTCCTTTTTTTTTGCTTTCTGCTATTGGATCTTCGTCCAGCAGAATGGCTTATCGGCCGTGTTTGGTGTTCACTAAAACGTGAGTTTTGGGTCTTTTCTTTAGCTTAAAACTATTCTGATTGGCAATTTCAGCCTTCTCGCACAAGCTTTTTTCATCCTTGTTTATTTCTTTTTTATGGAATTCAAGAATACTTTGTATTTCCTGCCCTCTGCCGGGCAATGGCAGGCACTTTTTTTCGTTTTTCTATATTTTCTGTTTG
>DASSWV010000011.1:0-2270 GCA_035704545.1 Pelobium sp. | reverse complement strand
GTTGGCCTTGCGTCATCCGAGCCGGATCTGCCGGTAAAATATTGAACAAAAAAAACACCACCACCACTACGCCCAGCAAAACTGCAAAGCCATAAGCCAGTTTTTGGAGGAGGAATTTAATCATTTATTTTTCCGAAATAGTTTTCTGCCAAGTAGTTATAAGTAGGCATGGCAGAGGCGGGCCATTTGTCAATTATTACTCCGTCTTTTAAAAGCATCAACCCAGGATTAGAACGCACCATGCTTTTTAACGGAACTGCATCAGCATAAAAAATTTCTGTAAGCAAAGTGAGTTTTTTGGAAAGTATTGATGCATCTTGAGCCGAAGCAGAAGTTAAAAGTACAGAACGTACATTAAAATTTTGCACTGAATTAATGGCAATTGCGTTGATATCGCCCAAAGCTTTTTCTTGAGTTTTTTCTAAATTCCAAGCAACGGCAACTAGGTTATAATATGGGTTCTCAAAAATTTCTGAGGTGTAATTTACACCTTGCGAATCGTAAACGTTTAGATCTTTGATTTTTGCTTGATAGCCTTCTTTTACCAAAATAGGATCTGATGAAGACTCCAATTCCCAATTAGTGTCTTCGTAAATTTTTGTAGACAGGTATTCCTTATCCGTCATCTCTTTGCTTTCGCCGGTTTTCTTATTCTTTAAAGTATAAATAATTTTGTACTCGTTCGGAGCTGCGCCTTCTGGGATTTTCATGGATTCCGGAATATTAGCGCCAATTTTATAAGGTAAAAAATCGATAATCGGCAAAAAAGTATAGGTATATAACCCAAATACAATTGGCAAAGCAATAAATACAGTGGTCAAAATTCTGCGTAAGCTGCGATTTTTAGAAGTGTTTTGGAGTTTTTCTCGATGGATAAAAAGGAAAACAATCATTACCAGCAGAATCAAATCCTTAAAAAAGGATTGCCAAGGAGTTAGCGGAATAGCATCGCCAAAGCAACCACAGGATTTTACCACATCAAAATAAGCAGAATAAAAGGTTAAAAATGTGAAGAAGATAATGAGCAACAATAAGCCCAACATAACCTTTTTAGCGTAATAGCCAGTGAGTAAAAACAAACCAAGTATAACTTCTAACCCACATAAAGTGATGGAGAAAAATACAGCAAATGAACTTAGAAAGGCTAGATGAAATACTTCAAAATACTCTTCCAATTTGTAGGAAAAACCTAAGGGATCGTTTAATTTTATTAATCCACTAAATATGAAAAGTGCACCAACAAATATTTTTGCGATTGTTAATGCCATACTGCTTGTTTTTAATGTCATTTGTTTAAGATATTCCAAGTTTAATTAAGGCAAAAACTGAATAATTAATCATATCCTGATAGTTTGCTTTTACCCCTTCAGAAGCTAAAGTCTTGCCATCATTGTCCTCAATCTGTTTTACACGCAAAATCTTCATCAAAATTAAATCAGTTAAAGAGCTTACCCGCATATCTCGCCATACTTCGCCGTAATCGTGGTTTTTTGCAAACATTAATTCTTTGGTTTCATTTATTTTGGCATCAAAGTTCACGGCTACATCGTCTGGGTTTAATTCTTGAGGTGCATCTGCGCTTAGCTCTAATTGCATCATCGCAATTACACAATAATTGATAATACCAATATATTCTCCAATAATATCCTCCCCAACTTTACTTACTTTTTTATCTTCTAAGGTTCTGATTCTTTGTGCTTTAATGTAAATTTGATCGGTAATTGACGAAGGTCTTAATATGCGCCAAGCAGTTCCATAATCTCTGGTTTTTTTTATAAAAAGATCTCTGCATACTTTTATAATAGCGTCGAATTCTGCGGAAGTATTATTTGCCAAAATGTTGTGAATGTTTGGTTAAATGATGAAATTATGCCTTATTTGCTCTCAATAATGACGGATAAAGATACATTTTTTCAAACAAAGCGCACACTCAACATCGCGGGTGAGGTAATTGATTTATCACAACCGAAAGTGATGGGGATTTTAAACCTAACGCCAGATTCTTTTTATAGCGGAAGCCGAATGCAATCTGAAAAAGACGTTTTGACTTTCGCCGAAAAAATGCTTGATGCTGGTGCTGATTTTTTGGATTTAGGCGCTTATTCTACCCGCCCCGGGGCTGATGATATTTCTGCTGATGAAGAAGCAGAGCGTTTATTGCCAGCCATCCGTAACCTAAAAAAGGAATTTCCACAAGCTATTTTATCGATAGATACTTTTAGAGCAAGTATTGCCGAAAAGGCAGTTAAGGAAGGCGCACATATTATTAA
>DASSWV010000569.1:0-2669 GCA_035704545.1 Pelobium sp. | reverse complement strand
TCCGGGTTTGGCAAGTATATTAATGAATGTGAAAGATATTAATAACTTAAAGCAGGGACTAGATGAGCTTTATACAGTTTCGGAAAAGTTTAAAAAATACAGTGTAGATAAATATGTAAATGTGATGCTGAACAATATTTTACTGGCCAAACAAGATGATAGAGGTAAATCTGTGGAAACAGAAAAAGCAAATTTAGAAGCACAAATAACTGCCATACAGCGCACCATTTCTGAGATAGAAAAATTGTAGGTGTTAGTGTAAGACCACAACAATTTTAATAATTTAATTGTTTCATCTTTCAATTTTATGATACATTGCGGTATGATTATAAGTAGAAGCAAAGCAAAAGTGGCAGTATGACAGGTATTATTCTAAATGTATTTTCTTACCTGTGCGTTTTGTTTGTGTTGCTCCCTATGGTAAAAAGTGATTTTTGGATATTCAGATCCTTAGAATATTCGAGATTTCAAAACTTTTTGCTTTGTACGTTTGTGGTGCTAGTTTGGCTGTTTAGAGGTTTACTTTTTAATGGCGGATTGCAGTGGTTACCCTTTGGGTTAAATATTGCTTGTATGGTTTACCTTGCCATAAAGATTTCTCCTTACACCATCATCTGGAAAAAAGAGGTACTGGATATTGGCAAAAGAAATTCTGAAAGAGAGTTGAAACTCATCAATGCCAATGTGCTGCAATCTAACAGCGCTTATTCAAATCTGGTAAAACAGATCCAGACTTGTGACCCTCATTTGGTGCTGTTGTTAGAAACCGATCACGGCTGGCAGAAAGCAACACAAACGTTAAAAGCCGAGTATCCATATAGCGTAGAAGTACCACAAGACAATACTTACGGTATGCTTCTCTATAGTAAATATGAGTTGGAAAATGTTAAGGTTGATTTTTTGGTTAAAAACGATATTCCTTCAATCAGCTGTAAGATAGTGCTTCCATCTGGCGAAAGAGTTCAACTTTGGGGCCTACATCCAGAACCACCGGTCCCAGGTGAAAGTTTAACTTCTACCGCTAAGGACAAGGAACTTTCTATTGTGGCGTTAAAAGCAAAGGAATGTAAGCTACCAGTAATTGTAATGGGAGATTTAAATGATGTAGCTTGGAGCTACACCACTTCCTTATTTACAAAAACAAGCGGTTTGCTAGATGTTAGAAAAGGAAGAGGTTTTTACAGTACATTCTCTGCCCATCATTGGTTCATTCGTTTTCCATTAGATTATATTTTCTGTTCCTCTGATTTTGGCTTCATCTCCATGAAACGACTCCCTAAAAATGGTTCGGATCATTTTCCAATATTCACCCATTTAATGTTGGATGAAAGCCTTAAACAAACGCAAAATAAAGAACAACCCGACGATGATGTTATGGAGGAAGCAGAAGAAAAAGCTACACAAGAGGTTTAAAATTGTTTTCATGAATGAATGAAATAAACTAATCCTGACCCCTAACAAACTAACCACCTAACAAACGAACTACCTAACCACCTAAAAAACCTTTCTCTTCCTAATCATCTTAGAAAAATAGCCCGGAAAAAATCTTTTAAGCAGAACGCCATAAGTTTCTTTACCGCCAATTAAAACTTCTTCTTTGTTTTTGTCAATTGCCTCCAAAATCTGCTGAGCACAGTCAATAGCACTCATACCGTTCTTTTGGTTGTCATCCATTTGATCGTACTTTCCACCATCTGCGGTTACAGAATTAATGGTGACGTTGGTTTTTATAAACCCCGGACAAATAATATTTATCGAAATGCCTTTATCGTAAACTTCACACCTTAAGCTGTCAAAATAACCCTGTAAAGCATGTTTTGATGCGGCATAGGTGCTACGGAAAGCCGTCCCGAATTTACCCACAACAGAACTTAACACCACCAAGTTCCCGGTTCCACGATCCAACATTTTTGGTAAAATAGCTTTGCTCAAATTTACTGTTCCCCAATAGTTGATGGACATGATTTTTTGCTCAACTTCTGATTTGGTTTCCAAAACAGTTCCTCGCTGACTAATTCCTCCGGCGTTGATTAAAATATCAATTGCTCCATAGATCCGCCAAGCGTTTTCTGCTTTGGTAGCCAACGTTTCCGACTGCTCTAAATCCAAAGGTAAAACATGGACATCCAAAGGGTTTTTCTTGCACTTTTGCTTTACATCATACAAAGCTCCAGACCTGCGAGAAGAGATAATTAGTTTCGCTCCCTGCTCATTTAACAAATAAACCAAAGCTTCCCCAATACCGGATGAAGCACCGGTAATCCACACAATTTTATTTTTGAAATTCATTTTCTGTTATAAATAATTCAGATGCGATTAAATCTGCGTAAAGTTTACCGGTTTGCGTTAAAATGAGTTTTTCTTCTTTTAACATCAGCCAGTTCTTATTCAGGTATTCATCGGCGGAAGCCAACAAATGGTTTTTTTGTTCAGCACCATAATCAGCTTCTATTTTGCTTAATTCAACTCCCCATTGTGTACGCAGGCTTGTCATTAAATATTCGTTGTACCTGTTCTCTAGGGTCAATATTTCCAAGTTAAAAGGAATTTCATTTTTCTCTAAGGCAGCTAAATAGTTGGCATTATTGGCCACGTTCCATTGTCGGCTTTTGCCATTAAAAGAGTGCGCCGATGGCCCAATCCCTAAATAATGAACCCCACGCCAATAG
>DASSWV010000544.1:0-5279 GCA_035704545.1 Pelobium sp. | reverse complement strand
ACCCAGTCACCGACCCAGTCACCGACCCAGTCACCGACCCAGTCACCGACCCAGTCACCGACCCAGTCATCCAGTTATTAAAACTATTAGTCAAAGGAGAATTATCCGCTGGGGAGATGCGCTCTAGGCTAGGGATTAAACATCGGCCAACTTTTAGAGATAATTATATTCACCCCGCTTTAGAAAAGGGTTTAATTACCCAAACTATTCCCGATAAGCCTAATAGCAGACTACAAAAGTATAAATTGACAGATCGGGCAAAAAAATATCTAAAATTATGAGCTTGCCATATTCCAAAATTAAAATTAACAAGTTTTAGTATCTAAAAACTCCATTATGTTAACAAATTAAAATCCTACACCATTCCAATACTCCAATAAACCCTATCAACATCCATTTTTATCCATCATTCCAAAAACTCCAACGCTCCACTAACCAACACCCATGTACCTTCTGCTCCTCTCTATCATCGCATTTTTCTTCCTAGAAATCGGCTACTTTAAAATCGCTGATCGATACAACATAATCGACAAGCCCAACCAAAGAAGCTCTCATACCCAAATTACTTTAAGAGGTGGAGGTGTTATTTTTCCCATTGCTTTTGTGCTAGGGATAATTGTTTTTGAACCCCATTATTACCTCCTGGCAATCGCTGTTTTAGCAATCGCTACCATAAGTTTTTTAGATGATGTGATTACACTAAATAATAAGCTAAGGATAAGTGTTCATATCTTATCAGTGCTATTGTTATTGTCCCAAATTTTTATCAATCAAAACATTTCTGTAGCCTCACTTAATCTTGTTTCTTACATCTTGCTTCTTGGTTCTATCATTGTCATCATCGGTGTCATCAATGCTTATAATTTTATGGACGGCATCAACGGCATCACGGTTTTATATTCTTTGGTAACGCTGATCAGCTGTTTTTATATTCAAAGTTATTTGGCATTAGAGCTGTTGGAGGAAGAGATTTTCTTGCTTTTGATCGCCTCTTTGGTTGTATTTGCTTTCTTTAACCTCCGGAAAAAAGCAAAATGCTTTGCTGGTGATGTTGGAAGTATTGCTGTCGCCTTAATCATCAGTTTTTTTATTGGGACTTTAGTTTGGCTTACTCAGGATGTAAAATGGATATTATTATTGGGGGTGTACGGGTTAGATGCAGTTGCTACAATTGTATGCCGAATGCTGAGGAAAGAAAATATTTTTGATGCACACCGGTCTCATTTCTATCAATTTTTAGCGAATGATAAAAAATGGAGTCATGTATTGATTGCTTTTTTATATGCCGGTTGCCAATTGCTAGTTAATGCTGCCTTGATTCTTTTGCCTACCCTAGCTTTGTATGTTGTTTTTTCGATGCTTGTAATCGTTTACGTTGTTCTAAGATTGATTTTGGAGGGCAAAAAACGACTGTTTTCTACCTATTGAGATTTTTTCTTTTTCCACTATATAACTGTTACAAAAAAACTATATACTATATTTGCGGGTAGCAATAATTAAACTTTATGTTTAGAAGAATAAACATCGTCCCACGTTGGCTGATTTTCTGTATCGATTTAGTTTTCTGTGGCTTGGCGCTCACTTTCGCCTACCTGTTAAATTATAATTTTGATGCTACTCAAATCGATATAAACGAACTGAGTAGAAATACGCTGATTTTTTTAGGCATCAACTGTATTGTTTTTTTTAATGTAAAAACTTATGCGGGTATTGTAAGATATACCAGTGCGCAAGATTCGTTCAGAATTTTATTCAGTATCTCCGTCAGCAACCTTTTCTTTATCTTCTGTAACCTGGTTTTATTATCCTTTAATAAAGCCCCTATTATTTCAAATGTAATAGTGGTGATTACGGGTTTATGCAGTTTCGTGTTGTTAATTACTTACCGTGTGTTGGTGAAGTATTTTTTTATGTACGTGAAAAACCTAAAGTTGGATAAAAGGCGGGCTATTATTTATGGGGTCGGAGAAACTGGTGTGGCTACCAAAAGAAACCTAGATACCGATCCAAGCGTAAACATGAGCGTAGTTGCCTTTGTGGATCATGACCGTAGGAAAAAAGGGAAAGTGATAGACAGTATAAAAATCTATCATACAGACGATTTAGCAGATATTTTGAGGTTAGAGAAAATTGACGATTTGATCCTTACACCGCAACGCTTATCTGCGGAACGTAAAAACCAGATTGTTGATTTATGTTTGGATAACAATGTAAAAGTTTTAAATGTTCCGCCCATCCGGACTTGGGTCAATGGCTCTTTTAAAGTCAACCAGATTAAAAACATAAAGATTGAGGATTTACTAGAGCGTGAAACCATCCAGCTAGAGGACCATGTGCTTACCCAAGAGATTAAAGGCAAACGGATATTGGTAACTGGTGCAGCAGGTTCGATAGGTAGTGAAATTGTAAGGCAGTTAACTAATTTTGACCCCCAGTTGATCATCCTTAATGACATTGCCGAGTCGCCGCTTCACGAAATTCAGTTGGAGCTACAGGATAATAAACTCTTCAGCAATTTCATCGCTTACATAGGTGATGTAAAGAATAGGGCCAGAATGGATACCCTTTTCGAAACTTTTAAACCCCATTATGTATACCATGCGGCCGCTTACAAGCATGTACCAATGATGGAAAATAATCCTTCAGAGGCAATTTGTACCAATGTTGGCGGAACAAAGAACATTGCAGATCTATCCGTTAAGCATCAGGTAGAGAAATTTGTGATGGTTTCTACGGATAAAGCAGTAAGGCCAACCAATGTGATGGGGGCATCCAAAAGAATTGCGGAGATCTATGTTCAGTCTTATTCCGATCAGATTGAAAGGCAGAATATAGACGCTAAAAACGGATCGGTGGTAAAAACAAAGTTCATTACCACTCGGTTTGGGAATGTGTTGGGTTCTAACGGTTCTGTAATTCCGAGGTTTAAAGCACAAATACAAAATGGTGGCCCTATTACAGTTACCCATCCGGATATTACCCGATATTTTATGACCATCCCAGAGGCATGTAGATTGGTATTGGAAGCCGGGAGCTTAGGAAATGGCGGGGAGATTTTCATTTTCGATATGGGCCAGTCGGTTAAAATTGTGGAGTTGGCAAAAAAGATGATCAGACTTTCGGGCTTAATTCCTAACCAGGACATAAAAATTGAATTTACTGGCTTAAGACCGGGCGAGAAACTTTACGAGGAATTGCTGAATGATTTAGAAAACACACTTCCTACCCATCACCATAAAATAATGGTGGCCAAAGTAATGGTGTATGATTTTAACCACGTTTCTAAAAAAGTACAAGAATTGGTTGACTTAGCGTGTGACTACAAAGACATAGAAGTGGTCATGCAAATGAAGAAATTAGTGCCGGATTTTATCAGTAATAACTCCATTTACGGAGAGCTCGACCAAAAAATAGTTGCGATTTAATTCTAAGATGAAAAAACTTTACGGCTTACTTTTACTGATTTTATTAGTCTCCTCGGCGCAGGCCCAAACTCCAAACCAATACCAACCCTACTCATTTGATTTTTACCAAAAATTAAATGATAAAGTTTATGATAGCGGTACAAGCTTTCATAGTTCTATAAAGCCTTATTTTCTGGATGATTCCATATTGAGTGCGGCAGTCGATTCTTTTAAAAATATCGGAGCAGATACACTCAGGCGTTCTTGGGTTCGTCGTAAACTCCTTACTGAACACTTGGTTGATATTAAAAAAGAAGATTATACTTTTTATGCTGATTACCTTCCCGATTTGTTAATTGGTAGGGATCATCAAGCTGGAAATATTTGGTTGAACACTAGGGGCTATCAGTTTGGAGGAACAATTGGAGAAAAGTTTTCTTTTTACACCAGTGGTTTTGAAAATCAAGCCGTTTTCCCTGCATACATAGCAGATTTTGTTGATGATAATCAGGTAGTTCCAGGGCAAGTGGGTGGCAAGTTTGGTACTGACGTAAAAGACTGGGCTTACAGTACTGCATCATTATCTTACACAGCAAATAAGTACTTGAATGTGACTTTAGCCTACGATAAAAACTTTATAGGCGATGGATACCGATCTATGTTATTATCTGATGTTTCGGCTAACTACTCTTTCCTTCGGCTAAGAGCAAGTTTAGGTTCGGTGCAATACCAAACGGTATTTGCTTATATGTTAGATCCGGGCGCACCTAAATTAACTAATGACAGACGGCTAGGAGATAGAGGAAAATGGGGTGCTTTCCATTATTTGGATTGGAACGTAAATAAGAGGTTCTCTTTAGGTTTTTTCCAAGCAGTGACCTGGGCAGATGCAGAACCTGAAGGAAAACGTGGGTTTGATTTCAACTATGTACACCCATTTGTTTTTTTAAGGCCAATAGAAAGCGCAAACTCCACTTCTCCGGATAAGATGCGCTTGGGGATCAATACCAAGTACGAAGTGTTAAAAAACACCACGGTATACGGTCAGTTTATGATTGATGAGTTTACTGCAAAAGAGTTTTTTGCCAAGAATGGTTATTGGGCAAATAAGTGGGCATTGCAGTTGGGATTTAGAGGCAGCAACTTATTCGGTATCTCAAGGTTAAATTACCTCGGCGAGTTTAACACTGCCCGTCCTTATACTTACGCTCATTTCGATAGAGTTTCAAACTATTCAAACTATAATCAGCCACTGGCTCACCCCTTCGGTGCAAATTTTAGAGAGTTTGTTGGTTTATTAAACTATAGCGTTAAAAGATTTGACTTTAGTGGGCAATTGATGTACGCTTACTATGGACTGGATCCTGCTGGAGAAAATTTTGGAAAGAATATCTTTCTGTCCTATAATACACGTTCTTTGGATTATAATAGTAAGGTTGGAAATGGAATTGCTACTGATTTATATTTTGCTAAAGGAAAAGTTTCTTACTTAATTAATCCTAACTATAATTTACGATTAGAAGCAAGTGCAACATCTAGGATGGAAGAGAATTTGATGAACAACAACCGCACACTTTTCATGACGTTCGGTTTAAGAAGTTCATTTAGAAATTTCTACGATGATTTCTAAAAGGATAAAACGCGTACTTTTAATTACCTATGATTTAAACCTGAATCAAACTTCCTCTAAAAGGTATTTTTCCTTTATAAAAGCACTTTCAGATAGCCAAGATTTTGAGATTTTAGCTTTAGGTATACGTTTCCCGTTTAGATCGCATCCTATAAACCCAGATAACAAAGCAAATATTCCTAAAAATATAGAACAATACGTTAGAACGATTAGTCCAATCCATTTGAACCTTATTCAAAGACTTT
>DASSWV010000516.1:0-4748 GCA_035704545.1 Pelobium sp. | reverse complement strand
ACTATCTAATAAAAATTTTTAATCAAATTTAAATGCGTTGACCCTGAGAAGAAGCCTGTTTAATTCAAGGTTTTCCGAAAGATTATATTTTGCCAGAAAACAGAGCAAGATGGATGAAATTAGTAGGCAATAGCGTTTCTGTTCCAGTTATAGAAATATTAGCAAAAGCGATTATTGAGACAGGAGTATTTGATAAATCTGAAAGTGTATCGAACTCTAAAAAAATCCGACCTTTATCGACAAATCTTTATATGGAGCAATTGACGAATAATCAACGACTGAAAAAGGCTAACTTGTAAAAGACGTTTGGCAAAAATGGATTCAGTGGTGAATTTAATATTCTATTCCGTATCAGCTTTAGTGCTCGGCAGACAGTTTTCTGCTTCGAAATCTGCTCTTTTCAAAATGTAAAACGCATCCCGATTGAAATCTATTTATCCCTAAACCACGTAAACGGCTAAGGATAACTCCTACCAAAAACCATCCATCCAAAAACTTTTTTTGTAACCCTACTGTAACTTTATTACCCCTACCGTCGTCTATATTTCAAAACATTAACAATTAATAATTAAGACGATGAAAAAATTTAACCTAAAAAAATCAATCTTAGCCATTGCTATGATAGTGGCTACAATTAGTTTTGCAAATGCAAACAACCCTACAGAATCTAGGCAAAACATGAATGACTGCGTAAGCAATTACATAAACCTAATAAAGTACGGAGACCTCACTAATTTTAACAAAATGTTTACTAATGATGCAAAATTCAGCATATCCGCTAACGGTAAAACGGTTAATCACTCAAAAGCGGAAGAACATCGTTTCTTTTTGAAAAATAAAGGTGTAACCCAACAATGCGAAGTACTGTCTTCGGTTGTAGTTAACACAGAAAGCTACACAATTGTAAAGGTAAGCCAAGTTTATGATACGTTTACCAGAGAAAACTACGTGACACTTGTGAAATTCGGAAACAACTGGAGAATAAACGCTGTGTCCTCAGAATTCAAATAAAAACCACAAACGATTAACCTAAAAAACGAGGCTGTTTCTTAACCAGAAACAGCCTGTTTTTTTTAAACTCCTCCTTGGTAAAGTTATTGCTTATTATCTATAAGCTGTTGTTGATAGCGGAAAACCAAAAACGACATGAAAAGATTTGATGCAATAATTATTGGAGCAGGACAAGCAGGAATTCCTTTGGCTAAAAAACTGGCTAAAGCAGGAAAAAAAGTAGCCCTCATAGAAAAACGCTTAATTGGTGGCACTTGTATAAACGATGGTTGTTCACCTACCAAAACTATGATTTTTTCGGCTCGAGTAGCACATATTGTAAGAAACTCTCAGCAATGGGGCGTTAAATGTAAAAACCTAGTTATAGATTACGACAAAGTTTATCAGCGTAAGCAGGAAATAGTAACTTCATTTAGAAATGGTGCAATCAAAGGTTTAAAGAAAACTAAAAACCTTGAGATCATTATGGGAGAAGCTTCTTTTATTAATAACGAAACCTTAAAAATTAAAACTGCAAAAGGAAAAACAGAACTTAAAGGCAAGCAAATTTTTATAAACACTGGCGCTAGCCCGCTCATTCCGAAATTAAAAGGCATTGAAAGCACTGATTATCTAACTTCTACCACTCTGCTCGAACTTAAAGAAATCCCAAAGCAATTGGTAATTATTGGCGGAGGTTACATTGCCTTGGAGCTTGGACAAATGATGAAACGGTTCGGCGCTAAAGTCACCATTTTAGAACAATCGAAAACTTTACTTCCGCATGAAGATGAAGATGTTTGTATTGCCATGACGGAAATATTTAAAAAGGAGAATATAGAAATACATACCGGCACCAAAGTAACTGCAATAAGCGGTAAAAAACAGAAGAAAGTAATAGCCACCATTAAAGGTAAAGAGCATACTTTTTCTTGTAGCCATATTTTAATCGCTGCCGGCAGAAAGCCTCAAACAGATGATTTAAACTTGAAAGCCGCGGGTGTAAAAACTGATGAAAGAGGTCATGTTTTGGTTAACGGCAAACTGCGGACTTCCGCAAAAAACATTTACGCTTTGGGTGATGTTAAAGGTGGCCCAGCGTTTACTCAGGTAGCTTATAATGACCATTTGATAGTTTATAACAACATTATTAACAAAAAGAACCAAAGCATTACCAATAGACTGGTTCCGTACTGTATGTTTACCGACCCGCAAATGGGACGTGTTGGCATTACAGAAAACGAGGCAAAAGCAAAAAAAATCGATTACCGAATAGCTACCTTGCCCATGAAATATGTGGCCAGAGCCTTAGAAACCGGCGAAACTTTGGGATATATGAAAGCCGTTGTTGATGCTAAAACAAAGCAAATTTTAGGAGCTACAATCATAGGTGCCGAAGGTGGCGAAGTAATGTCGGTATTACAAATGGCAATGATGGGGAAAATTACTTACTCAACAATTAGAAACACCATGTTTGCACATCCGCTGTTTAGCGAGTCATTAAACAATTTATTTATGTCTTTAGACGATTAAGTTGGGAAGCTCAACATGCTTTTTGACTATATTTAATTTTAGTACTTTTGCAGGCTATACGCTAAACACATGTCCGAAGAGAAATCACTCAACTTTATAGAAGAAATTGTAGAAACCGATTTAAAAGAAGGTAAATACGATCAGATCATAACTCGCTTTCCGCCTGAGCCAAATGGTTTTTTGCACATTGGGCATGCCAGTAGTATTTGTTTGAATTTTGGGTTAACCGAAAAATTTAAAGGCTACACCAATCTTCGTTTTGACGATACCAACCCCATTACAGAAGAAACCATTTATGTTGATGCGATAAAAAAAGACATAGCTTGGTTAGGTTTTAAGTGGGAAAACGAAAATTATGCGTCAGATAATTTTGACACACTTTATGCATATGCCGTTAAACTGATTGAAAAAGGTTTGGCTTATGTGGATGAGCTAAGTGCAGAGGATATGGCAACACTAAAAGGAACGCCAACCGAACCGGGAAAAAACAGTCCGTTCAGAGACCGCAGTGTTGAAGAAAATTTAGATTTGTTTGTTCGGATGAAGAATGGCGAGTTTCCGGATGGAAGCCGTACGTTACGGGCTAAAATTGACATGGCGCATGTGAACATGATTATGCGTGACCCAATTATTTACCGCATTAAACATGCAAAACACCACAGAACAGGCGATGCCTGGTGCATTTACCCTATGTACGATTTCGCCCACGGACAAAGTGATGCAATTGAACAGGTAACGCATTCCATTTGTACTTTAGAGTTTATCCCACACAGAGATTTATACAATTGGCTGATTGAAAAATTGGAAATTTACCCATCCAAACAATATGAGTTTGCCCGCAGAAACTTAAATTATACCGTTACCAGCAAAAGAAAATTACTGCAATTGGTAAACGAAAAATTTGTGTCCGGTTGGGATGATCCTCGTATGCCGACCATCAGCGGTTTACGCAGAAGAGGTTTTACACCTTCATCCATTCGTAATTTTTGTGAGCGCATCGGCATTGCCAAAAGAGAAAATTTAATTGAATATAGTTTGTTGGAGTTTTTTATCCGCGAGGATTTAAACAAAACTTCGTGGAGAAGAATGGCGGTTTTAGATCCCATTAAAATGGTGATCACCAACTATCCGGAAGGGCAAGAAGAAATGTTGGCTGGCGAAAATAACCCAGAAGTTGAAGGGCATGATGGCGAACGCCAAATTCCGTTTAGCAACGAACTTTGGATAGAGCGTGACGATTTTATGGAAGAACCACCAAAAAAGTTCTTCCGTTTAGGTCCCGGATTGATGAGCAGGTTGAAGAACGCTTACATTGTGAGGTGTGACGATTTTGTAAAAGATGCGGAAGGCAACGTGACAGAGATCCATTGTACTTATTTTCCCGAATCAAAATCTGGAGAAGATACTTCTGGATTAAAAGTAAAAGGAACCATGCATTGGGTAAGCGCCAAACATGCAAAAACCGCAGAGGTTAGGTTGTATGATCGCTTATTTACATCTGAGGAGCCAGACCGGGAAAAAGGCGATTTTAAGGATTACCTGAACCCAGAAAGTTTAACAGTAGTAAAAAATGCTTACATAGAAGCTGATTTGGGAAATGCGCAACAACAGTTAGCAGAAAATCCAGATAGGCGTTACCAGTTTATCCGTAAAGGTTATTTCTGTTTAGATGATGATTCCACAGCCGAACATTTGGTGTTCAACAGAACCGCGACTTTAAAAGATACGTGGGCGAAGTTGGTACAGTAGTTTAAATATTTGCTATAAAAAAAGCCTTTAGCGTAAAAACTAAAGGCTTTTAAGATAAAGAGATTTATCCCCTTTATTTAAATGCTTGTAATGCATTATTAATTCTATGAATAGTCTCTGCTACGCCAATTTGATGGGCGATATCAAAAACTTGAGGGCCAAACTTACCACCAACAAGCATTACCCGTAAAGGGAGCATAAGTTCGCCAACTTTTATCTTACTCTCGGTTGCTAAATCTTTAAATATTTTTTCTAACTCTGGGCTATCTAGATTTTCTTTATTGCCTATTTGATCTATAAAAGTTCTAAAAAACGCTTCTTTATCCGCATTCCATTTCGGCTTTACAGAATTTGTGTCCCATTTCTCTGGAGCAACAAAGAAAAACGAAGCTTGCTCGTAAAAATCAGTTAATAAAACGCAACGTTCTTTTACGGTATCAATTATTTTCAACAAATAATTATCATCAGGTGTGTGA
>DASSWV010000503.1:0-4602 GCA_035704545.1 Pelobium sp. | reverse complement strand
GATTTTCCTTCCACTCCGCGTTTTGTGGTTACCCAAATCACACCGTTTGCACCTTTCATCCCAAAAGTAGCTAAAGCAGCTGCGTCTTTAAAAATAGAAACACTTTCTATTTCCGATGCAGACAAAAAGTTGAAATAATTTGCATTAACCTCAAATCCGTCAACAAAAATAGCGTGGGTATTATATCCGTTGCCATTGGTGAAACCATAGGTGCCAATTCCACGAATGTTTAAGTTTGCGTCTTCAAAACCTGGCTCTCCAGATGTTTGCTGAACATTTAAACCCGGAAGCACTCCAAATAATGAATTGGTTAGACTTGGAGAAGGTGTTTTGTACAGTACCTTACTTCCAACAGTAGAAATAGCACCAGTAGACCTATCTCCTAAATCGTTAAACAACCTGTTAGGAACCTTAACTTTTAAACTATCTTCCGTTTGAACGTTTACAGCACTTGATAAGTTTTCTTTTGTCTGAGCTTTCAATTGCAATGTAAGCAGCGCAAAGGCTGAACAAAGCAATGATGCCTTAATTTTATATAGTTTATACATGTATAATAATCTCTTAGTAAAATGAATAATCTGGAACTAATACCCTGGGTTTTGAATAACAGCGTCTTTATTTACCTCATCTTGTGGAAAGGGCTCTAAATGCATTTTATCATTCCAATACGCAGTATGGGTTCTCGCCATATAGTAATTAATTTGGGATCCTGGTAAGTTTGTGTTACCCGCAGTTGTTACCCTAAACTGAAATTCAAAGATATCACCTCCAATAATTCCATTACCAAGGTTAGGAAGCATCCAGTGCTTTACATCAAAATAACGCTTGTTCTCATCATAAAACTCTACTGCCCACTCGCGTTGTATTGCCTTTCTTAGCAGTACTTTATCGGTTTCCACTATACTTGGCAAACCTCCTCTATTGTGTACAATGTTTAGGTTAGTTAAAGCAAGAACTGTTTGTCCGGTTTCGTTATAGGCTTCTGCTAAGTTTAAATACAACTCCGGAACTCGGAATATGGGTAACTCCATCCATACGCGTCCACCAGCATTGTAATAAAACTTGGTAGGCCAAGCTACGCCTCGTCCGTCTGCATAAATATTTGGAAATCTATCATCTGTACCTCTATTACCGACGTGTACTCCCCAGCCGTTAAAACCCCACCTAGAATCGTTAGGGTTGTTAGCTGCTTGTAAACCTGGACCTGCAAAATCCGCTTGAAACCTAGGCTCCATTTGTCTAAAACGAGTCATATAATCAGTAGTGGGTCTTGGAGCAGGATCACCAGCTTTTGGCCAATCTTGTTCTGTGCCATCTGCTTTTAAATAATTAGGTAAAAAGTTACCCAATAAGCCGTGGTGTTCTGTATTAAATCTTTGATAATTCCAATAATTGGACATATTCCTGTACATAGCAGGAGAATATTGCTGGTTACTGTCCTGGTTTTGGTTGGCCAAAATTACCTCCATGTTACTTGGAGTAGAGGTTGCCGTACCGTAATCTGCCAATGCATTAATATTTGGGATATTAGTACCACCCCCAGTATTTATGATTGCATATCCTGCAGAAGTTGCTTCTGTTAGCGCGGCTTGGGTGGCTGTAATAGCATCGTTCCAGCGTTGTTCACTATATGAACCATAACTGATTAGGTTATTATTGGCACCTAAACTTAAATAAGGAGTTGCAGAATTGAACAAAGGACGAGCTGCAAACATGAGTGTTTGAGCCTTTATTGCCAATACCGCAGATTTTGTTAACCTACCTCTTTGGGCCGGAGGCCAGTTAGACGGCAATGCGGCAACAGCCTCGTCACATAATTCAACTATGTAATTCACGGTTTCTTCTACAGTTGCTCTTGGTGCTGTTAAATCTTCTGAAGGCTCAAGCGCTGATTTTACAAGTGGGATTCCGCCGTATGCTTTTAAGCCAAACATATACATATATGCAATAAGCCCTTTTGTTTCTCCTTCTACCCGGCCTTTAAGCGTAGCGTCCATATCGGGCACTTTATTTATGTTTTCGTTTACAATCCATAAAGATCTTACGATAGTGTAAATACTACCATAGTCTAGGACAGTACGGTTTGAAGTGGTTCCGTTATTAACTATAGCATAGGATGGATGCCAAGTTCGGCCTCTGCTCCGTTCACCACCAACCATACCTAAAGTGCCATAAACCAAATTGTATTCGCCTCGGTTGCCATAACCAAGCGCCCTCTTGTACCCATTGAACAATGCAGCTTCTGCATTTATTTTTGTTGAAAACACTTTTTCAAGATCTATCGTACCTGTAGTTTCCGGTATTTGCAAAAAATCTTTTTGACATCCGTAAAACAACAGGGATATGAAACTAAGCGCTATAAAATATATTGTCTTTTTCATAATATTTAATTATTTAAAACTGAACGTTTAATCCAAAATTAAAAACTCGGGTAATTGGAAAATAATGGGCTAAATTTCTGCTGTAACCAGCGTTTCTGGTATCGGCAGTTTCGGGATCAAGACCAAATTTTTCCAACTCATTATCGAACGTGAAAAGATTATTTCCGTTTGCGTAAACCCTTAATGAGTTAATCCTAAGAGAACGTAGTACATTAAGATCTTTAATGGTATAACCCACTTCAACATTTTTAATTTTAACAAAATCGGACGAAACTAACCAGAAATCACTTTTCAAAAAGTTTGAATTATCCGGTGTAGCATCCATTTCCATACGTGGATAAGTGATATCATATCCGCTAGCCACTCTTTCTGGTGTCCAAACACCATCTACTTGCCATTGGTAAACATTACCGTAGTCTTTATAAAATACGCCTACCATATTTTGTGGAACGTAAAAAGATCCGTTTGCGGTTCCGTTGAACAAAACACTAGCATCAAAACCTTTGTATGACAAATTAACACGTGTGTTAAAGGCGTATTGCGGAAGGTTTGAATAACCAATAGGGCTTTGATCTTGGTAATCAATAATATTGTCCCCATTTAAATCCTTGTAACGGATATCTCCCAAGGTATTTGCGTTATTGTTAAAACTGTTAAAAGGCCTGTTAGCCAGTTCTTCTGGTGTATTGAAAAAGCCATCGCTGGTTAATCCAAAATATTGCCCAATTGGTGCACCTGTTTCATTTTGCCAAGGGTTAGGGTTTGAAGGTTCTGCCTTAAAAACGACTTTGTTTTTTGTGTAACTTATAGAACCGTTGATACCGTAGTTAAACTCGCCAACATTACTTCTATAACCTAATGAAAACTCGTAACCTTTGTTTTCTGTTACGCCAATGTTTACTGGTGGAATGTTACCGTCAGCTACTCCAAAACTAGCCGGGATTGTACCTAGGGTTGTTAAGATGTTGTTTCTTTTTTCGTTGAATAAGTCAAGCATCATCGTCAACTTGTCTGAAAAGAAACGAGCTTCTACACCAATGTCTGTTTTAATAGAGCGTTCCCAAGTTACCAATGGGTTACCTAAATCACCTTCTGTGGTAACATCATACCTAGTGGTTTTATCTACACCGTTTGAAGTACCAAAATAGTAACCTCCTTGGTTCTCATTAAATTTACTTGGCAAAAACAGGTACCTATCACCTCCAATCCTATCGTTACCCAGCTCTCCATAAGAACCTCTAAACTTTAAGAAAGTGATGTATTTGTTTTTCGGGAAAAACTCTTCGCTTGATGGGATCCAACCTGCTGAATATGCAGGAAAAAAACCAAAGCGATTACCCTCAATAAAGTTCTCTGTTCCGTTATAGCCAAGGTTAAATTCGGCCAAGTATTTTTCTTTGTAGTTGTAAGTAACCCTACTTACCAAACCCATAATACCGGAAGGCGTGTTAAAATCATCATCTGGCATGGTCAATCGGTTGGCTTTTCCTAATATTAAAGCACTAATATTGCTTCCTCCAATGGTGGTTTCGTAATCTATACCTGCATCAAAATACAATTTGTTCCAAGTGCCTGTAAAGTTGTTATCACTGAAACTTACCGCTGGGATAGTGCCGCCGAAAAACTCTAATTCATTTGGGTTATCAGGGTTTCTCCGAACATTATAGCTTGGAATTGTAGAACCAATTCTGATGTACTTATTATAGGAGTCATCATAGTTTGCTGTACCTCTGATTGAAAGGCCTTTAACCAAATAATCTAATGTGTGGTTGATTTTTATACTTGAGCTCAGTATGGTTTGGTTATAAATACCTAAGTCGCCCTGTAACAAAATAGATTCAGAGGTGTTAAGGTACGATTGTTTATCGCCAAGTGGGTTTACTGGTGTAATTGCGCCTCGCACTCCCTGTACCTGGTTAACCAATTTACCATTTATAATTCCGGGAATCATAAAAGTGTTTCCCTCTTGCAAATACTGATTCATTTGCCTGTATCGGCCAACATTATCGAAAGGATTGTTACCGAAAGCAGGCCCTTCTGTAGAACCAAACTGCCCCGCTATGTTGACAGAGATGGTGGTGTTTTTTAATGGCTTAATGTCAAAATTAGATCTGAAGTTAGAACGATCATAACGTGAACCCGAGTGTGAACCATTTAACTCAAAATCCTCCAAAATACTCCCTTGGTTAAAATAACCGAAAGAGGTATAATACTTCACTTT
>DASSWV010000422.1:0-2643 GCA_035704545.1 Pelobium sp. | reverse complement strand
GTGTAGCAAGCCAAATATTTGCCCAAGTGAACATCGTAGGAGTTAGTACCTAAACATTCCCTTTTAAAAGGTTCTATTATAATGGAACCCGCTTCAATTTCTTTTAATATTAATTGGTCTGATAGAATCATGTTTAATTTTTGATAATCCCTAAATTATAATTAATTTAAAATAATTTCGACAATAAATTATAATTTTAGAAATGCCCGTTACTTTTTACCAAGATATTAACAGCGATACTGCTATTGGCTTATGGAAAATTACTGAAAATCCTACAGAACTAGAGGCACAGTTACAGCTTAAAGAACATGAGCTTAAATTATTACATTCATTAGGGAAAGAGAAAAGAAACCTGCATTGGCTGGCTACGCGTGTGCTGTTGCGCAAAATGATAAACACCAACGAATATATAGATTTTAAGGTAGATGAAAGCGGAAAACCTTACTTAGCTAACCACCCTCACCACATCTCTTTAAGCCATTCTTATGATTACGCTGCGGTAATGGTGAGCAAAACCCGAAAAGTTGGGATTGATGTGGAAATTATAAAATCAAAGATTGAAAGGGTGCAGAACAAATTTTTAGCGGATGAGGAACTCAACTGTATTTCATCGGAAAACAGGATAGAGAAACTTTACATATGCTGGTGCGCCAAAGAGGCATTGTACAAACTCCACGGCAAAAAAGAAATCTCATTTAAAGACCATATTAAAATCAATGATTTTGCTTACGCAGATGAAGGAACATTGCGGGCAAAAATTGAGAAAAACAAACACAGCAAAATTTATGTTGTAAATTTTAAGAGATTTGAGGATTACATGCTAGGCTACGTTTGCGAATGATAAAGAATAAAAAAGTAATTTTCGAAGATTGGGCTTTGGTTGATTATCAAGATGCTTGGGATAGGCAAGAACAGATTTTTTCTGAAACCATCGCTTTAAAAATTTTCAACAGAAACCACCCAGGAGAAGAAAAACTGACCAATAACAAACTTGTTTTTGTAGAGCATCCGCATGTATACACGCTGGGCAAAAGTGGTAAGCCCGAAAATCTTTTATTAGATGAAAATCAGCTGAAAGAAAAAGAGGCAACCTATTATAAAATTAACCGTGGTGGTGATATTACTTATCATGGGCCGGGGCAAATTGTGGGCTACCCAATTTTGGACCTTGATAATTTTTTTACAGATATTCATCTATACCTTCGCACTTTAGAAGAAGCTGTTATTTTAACGTTAAAAGATTATGGCATTCAGGCAGGCCGCAATCCTGGTTTTACCGGAGTTTGGATTGATGCAGACAATGAAAAAGCCCGAAAAATATGTGCAATGGGTGTACGCTGTAGCCGTTGGGTTACCATGCATGGCTTTGCGTTTAATGTAAACCCCGATTTAAATTATTTTAAAAACATTGTGCCTTGTGGTATTGATGATAAAGACGTTACCTCCATGCAACGCGAGCTGGGGCATATTGTAGATTTAAATGAAGTAAAAGAAATCCTAAAACAACATATTGCCGTACTTTTTGATATGCAAATTGTATGATTTATGAAGATTTTATTTTATCTGGGAATTATTAGCTTTTTTATTTTTGGCGGCTGCACAAAAAATAAGGACGCTTTTATCATTAGCCCTACAGAGCCATTACCTCCAACAGAAGATGTACCCGTTATAGGAAATTTATCTTATTTAGCACTTGGCGATTCTTATACCATTGGCCAGTCTGTTGAAGCAAATCAAAACTTCCCCAACCAACTTGCAAACAGCCTTACTAGTGTCGATAAATTTGATGTTTCTGTTAAGATTATTGCACAGACCGGCTGGACAACCAGCGATTTGAAAAACGCAATTAAATCCGCAACTTTAGCACCAAAATACGATTTTGTAACACTGCTAATTGGGGTAAACAACCAATACCGAGGATATAATATCGATATTTACAGAGAAGAATTTGTAGAGTTATTGCAGACAAGTATTAAGTATGCCGGAGGCAATGTTTCGCGTGTTTTTGTTTTATCAATACCGGATTATAGCGTTACGCCTTTTGCGGGGAACAATGCCAATACTAACTCGCAAATAGCTGCAGAAATAGATGCCTACAACCAAATCAACAAAGAAGAAGCTAATAATTTCAAAGTTAATTATTTGGATATTACACCAATTTCCAGAGAAGCTAAAACTAAAAGTAGTTTAATCGCGTCAGACGGTTTGCACCCTTCGGCAGAAATGTATCAAAAGTGGGTTAAGCTTTTGTCTCCTCAGGTTTCGGCATCGCTTAAGTAAGCTAACAATTGCAATTTCACAAATCAACTTTCAACATTTGACTAAATGACAATCTTAGAAGTTAAATAACGTTAATGTTTGGGTTTTGAGCAAAAGAAAGATAAATTTGCAAATTGAAATGAAAACAAGAAACTACATATTTATTTTGTTGGCAGCTATTTTAGGAATTAGCGCCTGTAAAAAAGAAGAATATATTGATTACCAAGCAATAGCATTGGAGCAATACGGAAAAGATACCGTCATCATTAATAAATTTATTACAGATAATAACATTCCTGCTGTAAAAGACTCTGTTTTTGATATTTATTATCACATCATCGAACCTGGAACTGGCGATGTCGTTCCTACTGATAATTCTATTAT
>DASSWV010000381.1:0-2671 GCA_035704545.1 Pelobium sp. | reverse complement strand
GATTTTGTTCACCTTAACGGAGGAAGAATTGCTACAGAACTGCAAACACAGAACTGGATTAAAAACGCAGAAGAACGCGGAGCCGGAGAAATATTATTGACATCGATGGATAAAGACGGTACAAAATCTGGGTTTGATAATGTATTGTTAAAGCAAATCAACGATATGGTCTCTATCCCTGTTATTGCATCTGGCGGTGCGGGCTGTAGCCAGGATTTTGTAGATGTATTTCGAAAAACTGATGTAGATGCAGCGTTGGCCGCTTCGGTTTTCCATTACGGAGAAATACTGATTCCGGAACTGAAACAATTATTGAAAGATCATCAAATAGAAATAAGGCTTTAATTTGTTACCTTTAACTATGGAATCGTTAACTATCGAAATCATCAACCCAAAAGCTAAAAAACTGTTACAGAGTTTAGAGGATTTGAATTTGATTTCTATTTCGAAATCAAAGCTTAATCTCGACAGTTTGTTGAACACATTACGTACCGAAGAGGAAATATCTTCAGAAGAAATTAAAAACGAAGTGGAGTCTGTCCGAGCAAAAAGGCAGAATGGTTAGGGCTCAAAAGGTCATTATCGATACAAACCTTTGGATTAGTTTTCTTATTTCAAAAGAGTTTTCTTGGATTGATGCTCTGATTAAAAATAAAAAGATTGAAATCATATATAGTCAGGAACTATTTGATGAAATTGTAAGTGTATTACAAAGACCCAAATTCAAGAAGTATCTCGATTTTCATAAGTCATTAGCACTCATTGCATTATTTGAAAATTACTTTACACTTATTGAAGTAACTAGTGAAGTAATTATTTGCAGAGATAAAAAAGATAATTTTTTATTAGCCTTAGCAAAAGATTCAAATGCAGATTACCTTTTAACCGGTGATACCGACTTATTAATTTTAAACCCATTTGAACGTACGAAAATTCTAACTTTTTCAGAATTTTCCTTAAAACTATCAAACTAAAGTGAATATAAATTTTACAAAAAGCAACGGATTAGTACCAGTTATCATTCAGGACGAACAGACTTTAGAAGTTTTGATGCTGGGCTACATGAACGAAGAGGCTTATCTGAAAACAGAACAAGAACAAAAAGTAACATTTTTCTCTCGTACAAAAAACCGCTTATGGACCAAAGGAGAAGAGAGCGGTAACTTTCTTCACGTTAAATCCATCAGTTTAGATTGTGATAACGATACTTTACTCATTAAAGCAAAACCAGTAGGCCCAACTTGCCATACCGGTTCAAGAAGTTGCTTTAAAACAGCGTACAACCAAAACTTTATTTTCGAATTAGAAAACATCATTACTGACCGTTACGAAAACCCGTCAACCGAATCTTATGTAAATCATCTCCGCAAAAAAGGGCTAAATAAGATAGCCCAGAAAGTTGGCGAAGAAGGTGTTGAAACTGTAATTGCTGCTTTGGCAGAAACAGAGCATGATTTAATTAACGAGTCTTCTGATTTGGTATTCCACTTGTTAGTTTTGCTTAAAGAAAAAGGCTTGTCTTTAAACGACATTGCAAAAAATTTAGAGTCTCGCCACAAATAATCGCTTAATCATCTGACGCCAAAAAAATCAGACAATGAAAGCTACCACCTTATCCGGACACAGCAATCCTATTTATGCCGTAATTAGTCATCCAACCGAAGCTGTTTTTTATACTGCAGGGAACGATAAAGGAATTGTTGAATGGGATTTAGCTACCAAATCGCATAAAAGAATATTTAAAAATGTTAAGCGTACTGTTTACGCATTAGAAATTGTACCAGAACTCAATATATTATATGCGGGTTGCAACGATGGAAATCTGCTGATTTTTGATTTAGATACTACGGTACTAAAAACAACATTAAGTTTAGGTTCTGCAATATTCTCCCTAAAATACATCCCACATAAAGAAGAGTTGATCTGCACTACAGAAAAAGGATTAGTCTTTATTTTATCCACCACAGAAAATCAACTGGTTCATCAGTTTCAGTCTGGTAGCTCAAAAGTGCGTTCATCTGCAATTCACGAAAAAACGAATTTATTAGCCACCGTTTCTAATGATGAGCAGGTTAGAATTTACAATTTAGATGACTTTACCTTAATTCAAGAGTTTAAAGGACACGCAAATGGTGTTGGCTCCGTAAGTTTTTTGCCTGATGGAACTCAATTAATTACCGGTGGAAGAGATGCGCATTTAAATAGCTACAATGTTTCTGATTGGTCTTTAATACAGAAATTCCCAGCTCATTTGTTCGCAATTTATCAAATTGTTTTTCACCCCACCGAACCTTATTTTGCCACAGCAAGTAGAGACAAGTCCGTAAAAATATGGAGAGCTGAAGATTGTTCGCTTTTTAAAATTTTAAGTATCGACAAAGCAAAAGAAGGACATATTTTATCTGTAAATGACATTGCTTGGAGCAACGACGGCAAGCATTTATTATCAGTTGGCGATGATAAATTTGTTAAAATTTGGGAATTTGATGGTTTGTAAGTGCTAAGAATTGCTAAAGCTAAGACTATCAATTTATTACTTCCGGACGTTCATTCTTTAAATGGATGGTAAATTTACTCCCTTTCCCAAGCTCACTTTCAACTTCCAAAGTTCCACCAGCAGCGTTGATGATTTTTTTAGCCAGATACAGTCCTATGCCACTTCCTTCAATGT
>DASSWV010000368.1:0-5613 GCA_035704545.1 Pelobium sp. | reverse complement strand
GTGCTTTAAATGTACCTGTTTACCATCAAAAACGGCGTAACTAGTGAAATTAACCCACTCGCCCAAGTTAAAATATTTTGCTTTTTCAATTTCCAGCTCAATCGGGAAATGCCTATGTCCCATAATTATGTAATCAACCACACCAAAGTTTTTTTTAAGATCCTGATAATAGCCAGCTAACCATTTTACTTCATAGTCTTTCTGTAAGTGTTCTTGCTTTTTATTCCCGGCAATCCTACTCTTTCTACTCCAGTAGTTAGCAATTCCCACTCCAAAATTTGGATGCAACCTGGCAAAAAGCCATTGACAAAATTTACTCCTGAAAAAGTTTTTCAACAATTTATAAGCATTATCACCTTTACCTAAACCATCTCCATGGTGCAAAAAGAAGCGCTTTCCGTTCAAATCTAAAACTAACTCATCGCTTACAATTGTTACTTGTAACTCCTTTTCAAAATAATCAAAAACCCACATATCATGGTTACCTTTAAAAAAGAAAAGTTTAATGCCGGCATCACTTAATTCAGCCAATTTCCCAAAAAGCCTGATATAACCTTTCGGTACAACTGTACTGTACTCAAACCAAAAGTCAAACACATCGCCCATTAAAAATACAGTGTTCGCATCTTTTTTAACAAAATCTAACCAAGCTACTAATTTAGCTTCTCTTTCTCTGCTACTTTCGTAATTTGGTGCGCCTAAATGGAAATCGGATGCAAAGTAGTAATGTGTTTTTTCCATTGGATATAAATATGCCTTAAAATTATGATTTATTTTTGATTAGCTAGAGAAGCTATTGGGAAGCTAAATATATGTGAAGAAATGAGAGTGTTTGGAGTCTAAGTATGAAAAAGGCACTTTCTGGGTTTCATATTTTCCTCACAATTACCTGCTAACTATTCCTCCAGTAGTTTTTCATCAATACTTTTGGTCGCCTTAGCGCCCAACTTTTTTAAATTTTCGACCCTACCCACCAAATTGCCGTTGCCAACGCTCAATTTACCCATCGCATCCTGATAAACTTTCTGCGATTTATCTAAATGCTCGCCAACTTTTTGCAAATCGCTTACAAAGCCAACAAACTTATCATACAGCTGACCCGCTTTTGTGGCAATATCAATAGCGTTACGGGTTTGTTGTTCTTGTTTCCAAATGGAGGCGACCGTTTTTAGGGTTGCCAATAAAGTTGAAGGCGTTACAATAACCACTCTTTTATTCCAAGCAAAGTCGAAAAGTTCTTGATCATATTGTACCGCTATCGCGAAAGAGGACTCAATTGGCACAAAAAGCAACACAAATTCCGGCGAATTAATCTGATACAAATCATGGTAATTTTTAGCACCCAAACTGTTGATATGGCTTTTAATTGCGGAAACGTGTTGCTTTACAAACAGGTTGCGCTCTTCTTCAGTTTCCGCGTTAACCAATCGTTCATAAGCAATAAGCGAAACTTTAGAATCAATCACGAGGTGTTTTTCGTCAGGTAAAAAAACCACCACATCTGGCAGTAATTTTCCGCCATCTTCTGCAATGTAGCTTCCTTGCTTGCTGTAGTTTATCCCCTCCAACAAACCCGAACGCTCCATCAGTTTATCTAAAACCATTTCGCCCCAGTTTCCCTGCTTTTTATTATCACCCTTTAACGCTTTTGTTAAGTTATTGGCTTCGTCGCTAATCTGCTTGTTCAGCTCCATCATTTTTGTGATTTCGCCCTTCAACACATTTCGCTCATCAGACTCAGACTTATAAACCTTTTCCACCTTATCCTCAAAAGCTTTGATGTTTTCCTTGAGCGGATTTAACAATAAATCCAAATTTGTACGGTTCACTTCTGTAAACTCCGCAGATTTACGCTTTAAAATTTCGTTTGCCATCAACTCAAAATCCTTTGAAAACCGAGTTTGATTTTCGGCAATAAACTCCCTTTGCAGCTCAAAAAGCTGTTGTTGTGCTTTCGCACTTTCCTGCATTTTAGCTACTTCTTGCTTTTCAAAAGAAACTTGTTCTAACAAACTTGTTTTTTCGCTTTCCAGTTTATTAACCCGGGCAATGTAGCTGTCCTCCAAAACTTGCTTCTCCGCTATCGCACTTATAACCTGTTGCTCTGCTACGGCAAGCTGTGTTTTAACGTTTTGATAGTCGTCTAAATTTACGCCCACCGCAACCGATGATTTTTTTAAAAATAAAAAAACGGCTACCAATAAAATCACAACCGAAACAACTATCAATGCTATATCCATCAAATAAAACTTAAATCATCAAAGCTTTAAAAATAACAATATTAAAATTAGCCAAACGCCATATCATTCAAATTTTAAAAACAAGAAGCAACTAATATTGTTATCAAATCGTGAAAACTACAAAAATATTGAACGAAAGAGACACTGACCGTGTGATTGAAATGGCCTGGGAAGACCGAACTCCTTTTGAAGCTATTGAGTTCCAATTTGGGCTAACGGAGAAAGCCGTAATTACGCTCATGCGCCAACAGCTAAAACCGAGCAGTTTTAAGCTGTGGCGAAAAAGGGCGCAACGTATTTCTCATAAACATTTAAAAAAACAACCAAGCGATATGCTAACTTTTAAATGTAGTGCACAGCGACAAATTACCCTAAACAAAATATCTAAACGATAATTATGAAACTGTAATGATAAATAGCTGTGATTTTTTAGCGTAATTAACTAGATTTTGTAAAACAAAACCATTACATTTTAAGTTGAGTATAAGATGAAACAAAAAGTCGCTGTTTTTAGAAAAGAACACTTTAATGCTGCACACAGGCTTAATAACCCTAACTGGAGCGCAGAAAAAAATAAAGATTTTTTCGGAAAATGCAATAACCCCAACTACCATGGCCATAACTATGATTTAACAGTGAAGGTTACCGGTTATGTTGATGAAGAATCGGGTTATTTACTGGATATGAAAGTGCTTTCGGATCTTTTACAGCAGCATGTGATTGAAAAGTTTGATCACCGAAACTTGAATTTAGATACTCAGGAATTTAAAAATTTAAACCCAACAGCAGAAAACATTGCAATGGTTATTTATGATTTAATTAGGCCGCACATTGCAACAGACCTGGACCTAAAAGTAATATTATATGAAACTGAACGAAACTATGTCGAATATCCAGCTTAATAATTTCTCTGAAGAGGATGTTTTAATGGATGTGCTTGGCGATGACCATGTTGGTACATCGTATGAAACTCCTTTACGCGAAGATGCTTTTGATTTGAGTGATGACGAAAAAATTGCGAAAATTGAAAACCACTTTAAAAGCATAATGGATATTATGGGTTTGGATTTGACCGATGATAGCTTAAAAGGTACTCCAAAACGAGTTGCCAAAATGTACGTTAAAGAAATTTTTAGAGGATTAAACCCTAAAAACAAACCCGATATCAAACTTTTTGAAAACAAGTACAAGTACAATCAAATGCTTGTTGAAAAAGACATCACTTTGTTTAGCAATTGCGAACATCATTTTGTGCCAATTATTGGCAAAGCACATGTTGCCTATATCAGTAGCGGAAGCGTGATTGGTTTATCAAAATTGAACAGAATTGTACAGTACTACTCACAACGTCCGCAAGTTCAAGAGCGTTTAAATATTCAAATTGCTAACGAAATAAAAAGAGCCTTAAATACAGAAGATGTGGCTGTTGTAATAGAGGCTTCTCACTTATGTGTTTCATCCAGAGGCATTAAAGACACCACGAGTTCTACAGTAACTGCAGAATATTCTGGCAAATTTTTGGAAGATGCCACCAAAAACGAATTTCTAAAATACATCGGTTAAATATGAATTATCTGGTAATCGGTGGAAGCTCTGGAATTGGGTTAGAATTGGTAAAAAAACTGGCTGCTGCCGGAAATCAGGTTTGGTCCGCATCCAGACAAAAAGGAGAAATTCCGGAAGGAGTGAATTTTATAGGGCTAGACGTAACAGCAGATGAAAATCAGTTGAAAGCACAAATTCCAGACGTTTTAGATGGCTTGGCTTACTGCCCAGGAACCATTAATTTAAGACCCTTTACCCGACTGACAGAAGCCGACTTTTTAGCTGATTTTAAGGTCAATGTTTTAGGCGCAGTTAAATGCATCCAAACTTGCCTGCCAGCATTAAAAAAATCAGACAATGCGTCAGTTTTAATGTTTAGCACCGTTGCTGTACAAACCGGAATGAATTTTCACTCCAGCATTGCCGCCTCAAAAGGTGCAATAGAAGGTTTAACAAAATCATTAGCCGCAGAGTTTGCGGGCAGTAAAATCAGGGTAAATGCCTTAGCACCGTCCTTAACAGATACTCCTTTGGCTCATAATTTGATTTCAACGCCAGAGAAAAAGGAAGCATCAGACAAAAGACATCCTTTGGGCAGGATTGGAACATCTGGTGAACTTGCCGACGCTGCTTTTTTCCTTCTTTCGCCAAATAGTTCATGGATAACTGGGCAAATTTTAGGAATTGATGGAGGCATGTCATCCGTAAGGACTTTATAAAATGGCAGAATTTAATTTGGCAACTATTAAGTAATCATGAAATATCGTCACCGCACCACTTTCATGATTGCTTAATAGCTAAGGATGGTTTTGTAGATTTAGTGAAAGGACAAAAACATCCTTCGTTTTTAAACGTTATAAAGAGGATTAATAATTTAGTTATCAGGGCGTTCGGGCGGGCTTTACGTTTCAATCTTTTTTGCTGTTCTTCGACTTCGCTCAGAATGACAAAAAAGGATTTACACTTTAATCCCTAACGCAAAATTCTTAAAAAAATGGCTACAAAAGAAAAAATACAAAGTGCCTATATTGATCATGTTTTAACGGAGGGCAAAAAACCAAATTCAGTTTTCACATTTGCAAAGAAAAATAAGTTCCCAGAAGAAGAGTTTTATAAATTCTTCGGATCTTTTGATGCGATAGATGGTGAAATTTGGTCAAGCTTATTTACAACCGTTATTAGCGAAGTTAAAACCCAAGAGATTTGGTCAACTTATAGTGCAAGAGAAAAGGCTTTGTCTTTTTACTACACATTTTTCGAATTGCTGAAAAGCAAAAGGAGCTTTGTAAACTACAGTATGGGCAATTTTAAAAAAGGGATTCATACCCCAACTCAGCTTAAAGAAAGCAAAGAAATCTTCGAAGAATTTAGCAAAGAGCTCATTAACGAAGGTTTAGAAAGCGGCGAAATTAACGAGCGAAAGCTCATTACTAGCAGATATAAAGATGCGCTTTGGCTACAGCTGGGCTTCCTGCTGAATTTTTGGTTAAAAGATCACTCCGCAGGTTTCGAAAAAACTGATGAAGCTATTGAAAAAGGAATCAACGTAACGTTTGATTTATTCCAACGCAGCCCAATAGATAATTTGCTGGATTACGGTAAATTTTTAGCACAGAACGCAGGTTTTAAAATGGGGTTTTAGTTTCGTATTGAGATTTAGCAAGATGGAAGAGTCAAGATGCCTATATTCTTGTCTCAGTACTGATTTTAAGAAATCAGTCTTACATCTCAATACTAATTTCTGCAAATCAGTCTCAATACTCACATCTCTATACTCACATCTCACATCAAAAAAATGAAAGAACAAAACAGTATCCCAGCAAGTAAA
>DASSWV010000337.1:0-5310 GCA_035704545.1 Pelobium sp. | reverse complement strand
GATTTTTACATTCTATTTGGTTATTGTTATTGTTTTTTTATGTCGAAAAAGCCATTTGCAATCTATTTACCGAAATTTTGTGCAACTAGGCATCTTTTTGCTGATACTCGGTTTGTTTTTTGAACCCTATGAAGGGGGAATCAAAAAAGACCCTTCAACCTTCAGTTATTACTTTGTTTGTGGAGGAATGGCTTTTTTAACTATTTTTAGTTTTATTCTGTTAGAATCTGGCGGATATTTAAAGAGAGTTTTCAAAATTGTTGCAAAAGTAGGGCAAAACCCAATGATAGCTTACACTGCCGGAAATCTATTATTAATTCCACTGCTCAGAATTAGCAACTTAGAGGTAACCCTAGGTATTTTAAATCAAAATGCTTGGCTCGGCTTTGCCAGAGGTTTGATTTTTACCACAACGGTTGCTCTAATTACTTTATTTTTCACTAACCGACGTGTTTTTTGGAAAACTTAAAATACATTTATTTTAACCAAAATTAAACTCAAATATGATTTCATTTGTTGTATCCATTATAGTTTTAATAGTAGGTTACTTTGTTTTATCAAAACTGTCAGAGCGTATTTTTGGAATAGATCCAAATCGTGAAACGCCCGCAATTGCTCAGGCAGATGGGGTAGATTTTGTTGCGATGCCTTTATGGAAGATATTTTTGATTCAGTTTTTAAACATAGCAGGCTTAGGGCCAATTTTTGGAGCAGTGGCCGGTGCAATGTGGGGACCAGTAGCATTTTTATGGATTGTACTAGGTAGCTTGTTTGCAGGTGGCGTACATGATTATTTCTCAGGAATGCTTTCTGTAAAGCATAGGGGAGAGAGCATTACAGAAATTTCCGGGTATTACCTCGGAAACGGTGTAAAACAGTTTATGCGGGTTTTTTCTGTTGTCTTGTTGATTATGGTGGGCACTGTTTTTATTATGGGGCCTGCTAAACTATTGATTGGCATAAGCGATGGGTTCGGAGGGATTGCTTTTTGGGTTTCACTTATATTCATTTACTATATTCTTTCTACAATTCTCCCTATAGATAAGGTCATCGGTAAAATTTACCCTGTATTTGGTGTTGCTTTGCTGTTTATGGCAGTTGGGATTTTAGTGATGATGTTCAAAAACGGAATCCAAGTACCGGAGGTTACTTTTTCCAACTTGAAAAACTTCCACAGCAATCCGGATGAGTTCCCTATTTTTCCTTTTGTATTTGTAACGATTGCTTGCGGCGCTATATCAGGGTTTCATGCTACACAATCGCCTCTGATGGCAAGGTGTATGACCAATGAAAAACAGGGACGGCCAGTGTTCTTTGGGGCAATGGTAACAGAAGGTATTGTCGCGTTGATTTGGGCGGCAATTGGGATGTCTTTTTATAAAAGTGTGGGCGGATTAAACGATGTAATGGAGAGTCAAGGTGGAAACGCAGCTTTCGTGGTCAATGAAATTTCCAATTCTTTGCTTGGCAAAGTAGGCGGTGTTTTAGCGTTGTTAGGAGTGGTGGCCGCACCTATTACATCTGGAGACACCGCTTTTAGAAGTGCTAGACTTATTATTGCAGACATATTTAAAAATAACCAACGCCCAATTTTAAACCGTTTTTTAATTAGTATCCCCTTATTTGTAGTGGCTTACTTATTAACACAATTAGATTTTTCTATTATATGGCGCTACTTTGCCTGGACCAACCAAACTTTGGCGACAGTGGTATTATGGACAATTACCGTTTATTTGATTAAGGAGGGTAAAAACTTTTGGATTTCTTTTATACCTGCCGTTTTTATGACTGCAGTGGTCACGTCATATCTTTTTATAGCCCCAGAAGGTTTTAATTTGGGAAATCAGATTGCTTATATTACCGGAATTGCAATGGCTACTATTTCAGTGGTATGGTTTTACTTTAGCAAGTTCAAGAAATACCGGTAAAAAAGCATGCCTCCACAGGTTGTTTTCCACAAAAGATTTTTACAAATTGTTTTTTACAAAAAGAAACCACCCTAAAAAGCCCTGTAGTAAAATAATTGTGCTAGTATTTAAAACTAAAAACGACCATAAAAAAAACTCTTTCTATGGTCGCTTTGATTAATTGATCTAATTATCTTACAAAATCAATAATACGTAAAATTTATAGTTCCTTCCTTAACCTTGCAACTGGGATTCCTAATTGTTCGCGGTATTTGGCAACTGTGCGCCTTGCAATATTATATCCTTTTTTTCTCAGTATTTCTGTGAGTTTTTCATCTGCCAAAGGCTTGCGTTTGTCTTCTTTACCAATACATTCCTCTAAGATCATCTTTACCTCTTTGTTTGAAACTTCCTCGCCACTGTCTGTCTGTATTGCTTCAGAGAAAAACGATTTCAATAAAAATGTACCGAACTCGGTTTGTACGTATTTGGAATTTGCTACTCTTGATACCGTTGAAATATCCATCCCAATGCGGTCGGCAATATCCTTTAATATCATTGGTTTTAGGTTTCGCTCATCCCCATCTGATAAAAAGAACTCATACTGATAGTTCATAATTGCATTCATCGTTTTAAGCAAAGTCTGTTGTCTTTGTTTAATAGCATCTATAAACCATTTTGCCGAATCCAATTTCTGTTTCACAAACTGTACGGCTTCTTTAAGTTTTTTGTCTTTGTCTGATGTTTTTTCGTAATGCTGAAACATCTCTTGATAAGATTTGCTTACCCTTAATTCTGGTGCATTTTTAGAATTTAAAGTCAGCATCAAAACGTCTTCGTTTTTAGCAATATGAAAATCGGGGATAACCTGCATCTGCTTCACATTAGATGCGCCTGAGTCGCCCGGTTTTGGATTAAGTTTTAATATTTCCCCAACAATATCTTTCAGTTCATCAGAAGTGATATTTAACGATTTTTCTAACTTATCATAATGCTTCTTAGTAAATTCATCTAAATAATCTTCAACAACAGCTATTGCTTTTTTAATAAGCGGATTGTTGTGGTCTCTTTTTCTCAGTTGAATTAATAGGCATTCTTGTAGGTCTCTTGCTCCAATACCAGCTGGGTCAAAGGTTTGAATTACTTTTAGCATTTCCTCAACTTCATCTTCTTCTGCAAAAATATTCTGAGAGAAGGCTAGGTCGTCAATTAAGGAAGGAATCGCTCTGCGCAAATAACCGTCATCATCTAAGCTGCCAATTACCTGCTGGGCAATCATGTATTCTTTGTCATCAAGGTTTATCAAGTCTAACTGTGCTTGTAAATTCTCGAAGAAAGTGTTTGTAACAGCGTAAGGAAGCTCTTTTTTATCATCATCATCATCGTTATTATCGTACCTGCTACCGTAATCATTAATGTTGTCATCCTGTAAATAATCATCAACATTAAATTCGTCGGTTGTTTCTTCCTGACTTTCAGTTTTAACATTGTCGTCAGGGTCCTTATCTGGATAATCCTCAACGGGTTCGTTCATGTCCGCAAGACTTAGGTCTTCCAACGCAGGGTTTTCCTCCAATTCTTCCTTAATACGGGTGTCCAATGCAACCGTTGGCACTTGCAAAAGCTTGATGAACTGGATTTGCTGTGGTGAAAGTTTTTGTAAAAGTTTTTGTTGGAGGTTCTGTTTTAGCATATATAAAGGATTATAGTCAAAGTTAAAGAAAAGCTAGATATTCTGCCCTACAAACTTCAAACCAATTTCTAAGAAACAATAAATATTATATTTCATTATTCTGTTGATTAAAATTTTATTAATTTCGAAGTTAAACTAGAAGAAATTATGGGATTTGTAAAAGAATTTAAAGAATTTGCGGTTAAAGGTAATGTGATGGATTTAGCTATTGCAGTAGTAATTGGTGCTGCTTTCGGTAAAATTATCAACTCGTTTATCAACGATATCATTACGCCGTTATTGTTAAAGCCTGCATTAGATGCAGCTAATTTAACCGATATTGAAGAACTTACTGTTTTTGGAACTGTAAAATATGGTAGTTTTTTATCTGCTGTAATTAGCTTTATTATTGTGGCTTTGGTTTTGTTTATGATTATCAAAGGAATTAATTCTTTGAAGAAGAAAGAAGAGGTTGCGCCATCTGCGCCACCGGCACCTACTAAAGAGGAAGTGTTGCTTACAGAAATTAGAGACTTACTGAAAAACAAGTAGGCTTTTAAACCTTTTATCAATGTTTAAATAATGCTTAATTTTTTTGTTTAACCATTGCTTTTTTAAAATAACAACCCTATATTTGCACTCTTGATTTTAAAAGAGATATTTACAATATAACATCATGAAAAGAACATTCCAGCCTTCTCAAAGAAAAAGAAGAAATAAACACGGATTCAGAGAAAGAATGTCTACTGCTAACGGTAGAAGAGTATTAGCTTCTAGAAGAGCAAAAGGCAGAAAAAGATTAACTGTATCTGACGAACGTCGTCATAAAGCATAATTTTGTTTGCTTTTAATTATCAATAATTGATAATTAGCCGATGTTTAAATCGTTTAAAAATCGGTAATGGTATCCAAAATATACAATTTTCAAAAAGAAGAACGGTTATGTAGCAAAAAGCTTTTAGATGAGCTTTTTAAAAACGGTTCTTCTTTTTTGTTATACCCATTTCGGGTTACTTGGCAATTGTCTCCCGATAATGCCCAACTTTTTCCTGCACAAATTGTTGTTTCTGTACCAAAAAAAAGGTTCAAACATAGTGTGAGCCGAAACCTAATCAAAAGACGCATCAAAGAAGCTTATCGTTTAAACAAACAATCACTTTTTTATAATGACTTAAATCGCCATAACATTAAACTTAGTTTGGCAATTAATTACGTAGGTAAAGAAATTCATGATTCTTTTTTTTTAGAAAAAAAGCTAAAGTTAATGTTTGTAGAGTGTTTAAAGCAGGTTACAAAATGCTGAAGTTGCTACAAAAACTGATAGGTTCTTTTTTTTTATTGATCATAAAAATATATCAGTACCTAATTTCGCCACTTTTGGGCAGCTCTTGTAGGTTTACGCCAACTTGTTCTCAATACGGAGTAGAAGCTATAAAAAAACATGGAGCGTTTAAAGGTGGTTGGTTGACCGTTAAAAGAATTGCCAGGTGCCATCCTTGGGGCAACCATGGACATGATCCTGTTCCTTAATCAAAATTAATATGTCATTGATACTTCAAATAGAAACCGCTACACAAACCTGTTCTGTTGCTTTAGCAGAAAACGGTGAGTTACTTAACGTAATTGAGAAAACGGATAGAAACATCCACGCATCAAATATTACCTTGTTTATTGAACAACTTTTAAAGTTGAGTAACAAAAGCACTAAAGATTTGGATGCTATTGCAGTTA
>DASSWV010000297.1:0-3222 GCA_035704545.1 Pelobium sp. | reverse complement strand
TTGCTTTCCGCATGATATCATTACGGAAAACAGGATTGATGCTGCGATAAATCAAGGAGCCTATTTCTGGACGTACCGCTTTTTTACTGGCTTCAATATTATTTTCGTTGGCGTTTTTGCCGTAGGTCCATTGGTTGGTTTGGAGGATTTTCTCTTCCAGGGTCATTCTTTTTAGTAAGTCGTTGATGCGTTGCTCAATTGGTGCATTTTTATCTTTATAAACAACATTTTCCCCACTATTTAGAACTTTGTTTTGTTTTGTTTGAGCGTTAAGGTTTAAAGAAAAAAAAGTTGCACAAGCTAAAGCGATGAGTTTGTAGCCACCTGTAAAAAAGGTGTTCTTTCGTAAAAAAAGTGTTAGCAAAAAGGAAATCATAGTTGTAAAGCATAAAACACAGACTAAACTGCATTGTGTTTTTAGTCTGATTAAGTTTGAATAATTTTAAATTGAAGCTTGTGAATTGATTTTAAAATTGGTTAAACAAACATGATAAGATAATTGCAAGAAGGAGGGTTCCATTTGTCTCGAAAAGGCATATCAAATGTACCTTCTACAATTTTTGCTATAGAAATAGCAGAGTTTACGAATTGATTTCAGTGAGATTGCCAAGCTAGACAAAATGGCAATTAATGGCTTCTTATTGTTTGTTGCGCTTGAAAAAAACTAAATTATTGAACGAATGTATACTTAATAAGGTACATATTATGCCCTTTTTAACCCTTTTGTCTATGTAGATTTGATAATTACAGTATAAACCACTGTCTAATATATTTAGAATCCAAAAGTTAAGTTTTAAACTTAATAAAATGTAGTGTCATCTTTTTAGTTGATATCTCTCCAGGTTTCTAAATAATAGAAAACAATTAAACCAAATTATTAACCGATAATAACTATTAGAAAATGAAAAACTTGTGGAGAACTGCAAAGGCAGAAAATAGCTTTTTGCGTACTTTGAATGTGGGAAAGCTTATGTTACTTTCGGTGCTAACTTTTGCTCTGGCATCGTGTAAAATTAAAGATCGTTCTAATAAAACAGCTTCAAAGGACGTTATTGTGCCCGATTGGGCCTTACCGGGGTCAGCAACCCATAAACAAGTTCCTCCACCTGCAGATTTTCATCGGGCTACCGTTACAGACAAAACACCCATTGGCATATTTGATGGACAAAGTGATGTTGGTGGGGCGCTGGTGCCTGGTTCTTCCAGCTATGATGCAACTGCAAAAGCATATACCATCAACTCTGCGGGGTATAATATATGGTACACCAGAGACGAGTTTCGTTTTTTATGGAAAAAAATGTCGGGCGATATATCCTTAGCTGCCGATGTTGAGTTTCCTAATCCAGATGGTTATTTTGACAGAAAGGCGGTAGTAATTATCAGAAAGAGCCTTGCCGATGATGCTGAGGAAGTGATGGTAGGCCTCCACGGCGGAGGCTTAATGCACCTTGCATGGAGACCAGAAAAAAACAAAATGATTTCACAGATGAAAGTTCCGGAGAGAAGTGCGATGCGTATTGGTATGGAAAAACGCGGTGATGTTTATACGATGTTTGTGAGTTTAAATGGAGAACCAATGCGTCCTTTAGGTGAACCTATTCAACTGCCTTTTAAAGGGCCATTTTATGTAGGCATTGGTTTTTGCTCTCATATTCCGGATAAAGTAGATACTGCCATACTTTCTAACGTAGTTTTAGAAAATGTTGCCGGTAAAGTGCGTTAATAATGTGGTTAAGCTCGCCACAATAAAAATTATACCTAAATATTAAAAACTGAATATTACATATTATGAATTTTAAAGTTTTAATTGCCTCGGCATTTGCCATTATTTTTACTACACAAGCCTGTAGAACAGCAAAAAACACCAGTGAAAGTAAAGCGGATGCTCATACTAAAACAGCAATGCTTAAAGCGCTGGCCTGGCAAGAAGCAAACCCAATTGTTGAGAAATCGCCAAAAGACTGGACCAATGGAGCCTATTACACAGGTGTAGCTAAAGCCCATCAATCCACCCAAAGTCCAGAGTTTTTGACTGCGCTAAAAGCGATGGCGGTTAGTAATGATTGGCAACCTTTCCGTTATGCAGGCAGTGCAGATGATGTTGCAATTAGTTACCCGTATATCTATTTAAAATCTATTGGGGATGAAACGGCAAACCTGAAGCCTACAGAAGAGTTTCTTAAAAAGCATTTAGTTTTTGATTTGAAGCCTAAAGGCAAACCCATATTGTGGTGGTGGTGCGATGCACTTTTTATGGCACCTCCGGTTTTAACAAAATTGGCCAAAATAAATAAAGACCCCGCAATGTTGGATGCCATGTACCTAAAGTATAAAGAAACCTATGATTTGTTGTACGATAAGGAAGAACATCTTTTTGCAAGAGACGAGCGATTTTTATGGACAGGTGCAAGTACAGATTTGAAAGAGGAAAATGGCAAGAAGATATTTTGGTCCAGAGGAAACGGATGGGTTTTAGGCGGACTTGCTTTAATTTTAGAAGATATGCCCAAAAATTATGTTCACAGGCCATTTTTTGAAACGTTGTTTAAGGAAATGTCTGTAAAAGTTAAGGAGTTGCAACAGCCAGATGGTTTATGGACTACCAGTTTGCTTTCTCCAGAATCTTTTGACCATACCGAAACCAGCGGAAGTGGCTTTTTTGTGTTCGGCTTGGCGTGGGGAGTTAATAATGGATTGTTAAAATCAGCTGATTATAAGCCGGTTGTAGCTAAAGCTTGGTCTGGGATGTTAAAAACCCAAAAAGATAACGGAATGATAGGTTATGTACAAAACATAGGCTTTGACCCTCGCCCAGCAACTGCGGAGAGCTGGCAAAACTATGGTACGGGCGCATTTTTACTTGCTGGTAGCGAAGTTTTAAAGATGAAATAGTTTTGTGTAGGCTTTTACAAGTTTCAGAGATGAAAACACCACGAACTTATTAAATAAAAGAATTTTATGTTTCATTAAAAAGAGAATACAGATTAAATTAAATGATTAGTTTAGTGCTAAATGAATCAATTCTTAACTTCAACAAGTAATAAAAAGGTGCTGGTTTTACTGGGCTTAACAATAGTATCATACTTCATGTTACTATCAAATAATAATTTATTGATTTTAGATTATTTTATAATTATACCATTAATACTAAGTATTTACATTGCACCATATATTTTTGTTGACAATAATTTCCGTAATCACAATCGTTATTATTTAATTGTA
>DASSWV010000193.1:0-3470 GCA_035704545.1 Pelobium sp. | reverse complement strand
ACCTTTTCTTCTTTTCTTATGGAAAACAATTACTTTATCGCCTTTTAAATGAGACACGATTTTAGCAGAAACTTTAGCTCCTTTAACCGCAGGCGTACCTACTGTAAATTTACCTTCATTTGATACCATTAAAACATTGTCAAATTCAATACTAGCGCCTTCATCTCCTTGTAACCTGTGTACAAAAAGGTGCTGGTCTTTTGCAACTTTGAATTGCTGCCCTGCTATATTTACTATTGCGTACATTATTAATTAATTTATGTGATTTTAAATGAGGTGCAAATATAGAAATTATATTTTTTTAAACAAAGCCTGAATCTGAATAAAAAACACCGCTAGAAACAACCCGTTAGTATTCCGGCCTTCTTAAAATAGCATCATAAATTAAAGCCTGCTTAAAATTGAAGCCTGCCGCCAAATGCTTTTCTTTGTGTTTAGGAAAACTGAATCCATGTTTGTGGGGCTGGTGGATTTTTCTGTTCTGAATAACTTCCAATGACGGAACTTCAGGATTATAATAATCTGAAACTGGTTTCTTTGTTGCTGAACTTGCTATTTTTATTTCTTTAGCTTTTGCCTTTCCTCTAAAATAATCTTGCTTATTATTGTCAAAAACGGGTTCTTCAGAATATTCTTGCATTACCGCTTTGTCATAACTGGTTGGATATGGTGGCACAATAACAGGCTCATAAACAGTTCTCCTCTTTCTTTCCAAAGCTTCCGCCTGTTGTACAACTTCTGCATCCTTTCCCCTGGCCTTTGCCTTCTCCATTTCCTTTTTAAAGTTTTTGTAAACATTATAAAGAAAGGTAATAATGATAATGGCTATAATTAATCCCTGCATTTTTTTGCTTTTTTTTGCTATACAACCAAATATAAAAGAATAAAACTTAAACATTGCTAATAATTTACGCTTTACTTTAAAACCATTTTTACAATGATTAAGTTTGCATAACATGAGCATCGAAAAAACAACCGTCCAAAATCTCCGCCAGGATTACCGTTCTGCTTCGTTAAATGAGGACGATGTAGACCAAAACCCTTACCAACAGTTTGAAAAATGGTTTCAGGAAGCCTTAAACGCCAAAGTTACAGAACCAAACGCAATGACTTTGGCCACTTCAAATGGAAGCTGTATTCCATCTGCCCGTGTGGTGCTGTTAAAAGAGTTTACGGATGAAGGATTTGTCTTCTACACCAATTATAACAGTAAAAAAGGAAGAGAGATTGCCGAAAGTCCGTACGCGGCTCTGGTGTTTTTTTGGCCCGATTTAGAACGCCAGGTAAGAATTGAAGGTGTGGTAGAACGGGTAAGCGAGGACGAGTCTTCAACATATTTTAAATCTCGTCCGAGAGGTAGCCAGCTTGGCGCTTTAAGTTCGCCTCAAAGCGAAATTATCCCCAACCGTAAATTTTTAGAAGAAAGACTGGAAAAACTGACCGAGAAATACAAAGGGCAAGAAATTGAAAAACCAGAACACTGGGGCGGTTATCGCGTAATGCCTAACAGAATTGAGTTTTGGCAAGGCCGATCAAACCGTTTACATGACCGTATTTTGTATGTTCAAGAAAAAGATCAAAGTTGGAAATTTGAACGTTTAGCGCCATGATTTTTGATACTGTAAAACAATTATTGATAGAAAAATTTGGCGAAGAGGTAATTGTAGCCGAAGAAGCCAATCAAAAACAGCCAGCGTTAATTATCAAGGCAGATTTAATTACAGATATCTGTCTTTTTTTAAGAGATCACCCACAAACTTGGTTTGATTTTTTATCCTGCTTAAGCGGCGTAGATTACGGCGTTGAGCAACAGAAATTTGGGGTAGTTTATCACCTCAGTTCCATCATTAAAAACCACACATTAGTTTTAAAAGTTGTGGCAGATAACAATCGGGACGAAGAAAACCTACCTACTTTTAAAAGTATAAGTTCTGTTTATAAAGCAGCCGAATGGCATGAACGTGAAGCTTTTGACATGCTTGGGATTTACTTTGAAAACCATCCCGATTTACGTAGAATCCTTTTACCAGATGACTGGAACGGCTTTCCATTACGTAAAGATTACCAAACGGCAGAAAGTTATCATAATATTAAAATTGACCTATAGGCTTTGCAAAATACCTTATCACAAAAATATCAGGAAGGATTAATCGCCTACCAAAACAAAATAAAAGCTGTTGCTGCAGAAGAAATGGTTTTAAACTTGGGTCCGCAACACCCAAGTACCCACGGCGTTTTACGTTTGGAACTGATTACCGATGGCGAAATTGTTAAGGAGGTAATTCCACATATTGGCTACCTTCATCGTTGTTTTGAGAAACATGGTGAAGCGCTAAACTACGCTCAGATTATCCCTTATACGGATAGGATGGATTATTTGGCATCGATGAACAACAATCACGCTTATGTGATGGGCGTTGAAAAAATGCTTGGGATTGAAAACGACATCCCAAAACGCGTAGAATACATCAGAGTTTTGGTTTGCGAACTCAACAGAATTGCTTCTCACCTGATTGCTATTGGCACTTACGGAATTGACATTGGCGCTTTCACTCCTTTCTTGTGGTGTTTTAGAGACCGTGAGCATATTATGAATATGCTGGAATGGGCTTCTGGCGCTAGAATGCTTTACAATTATATTTGGGTGGGCGGATTATTTTATGATGTTCCGGTAGGTTTCGAAGACAGATGTAGCGAGTTTGTAGCTTATTTTAAGCCTAAAATGCAGGAACTGAATGAGCTTTTAACGGATAACCAAATTTTTATTTCCCGTACAGCAAACGTTGGTATTTTACCTTTAGATGTTGCTATTAATTATGGTTGCTCTGGCCCGATGTTGCGTGGTTCTGGCTTAAAGTATGATTTACGTAGGATTGATGAGTATTCGGTTTACCCTGAGTTGGATTTCGAAGTAGCTTATGCAAAAGCAGAAGTGGGCAGCATTGGCGATTGCTGGAACCGTTATAAAGTGCGGATTGTAGAAATTGAAGAGTCTTTAAAAATTATTGAGCAGTGTGTAGAAAAACTCAACAAAGAACATAAGCGCACTAAAGAGTTTGATCCAAGAGCACTTTGCCCTAAAAAGATTGTCCCTAAAGCACAGGATTTTTACATCAGGGCAGAAAATCCGAAAGGCGAAGTCGGGTTCTATTTTATTGCCGATGGCCGTTCAGATAAACCTTTCCGTATTAAATCCCGCGGACCAAGTTTCTGTAATTTATCTGTACTGCCAGAAATCTCCAAAAACGTAATGATTGCAGATTTAGTAGCAATTATTGGTTCTTTGGATATTGTTTTGGGAGAAGTGGATCGTTAGGGAGTTTAAAGTTTTAGGTGGAAAGTTTTAAGTTCAAAGTGGAAAGTTCAAAGTGGAAAACAAAAATCATAAAAAACCCTAAGATTCTGGTTTCTTTCACTTGCAATTCATCTTCTGTCTTTCATCTATTAGCGTAGCGGTCTTTGTTCTTTCT
>DASSWV010000189.1:0-8092 GCA_035704545.1 Pelobium sp. | reverse complement strand
AACTGAAATTTCTATTTTGATTATTTGTCTTATAATTAATATTATGTTAAGTAAAACAATAAGAAGGAAGTCGGCATTTAGTTCTCTGTAGAGAATTACAGATTCTGATTCACCATAATCCAAAATAAATGTCAAATCATTAAAACCCTTAATATTGACAATTTTTGAACGGAAGAATAACTCTATTCTTTTATAGAATTCGGTGGTTTTATCTAAACTTATTTCTTCCCAAACAGCTTTTGCTATTTTAACTTCATCGAAAATTTGATTTAGTAACTCCAATTCATCAATAACTGCTAATGAAAAAATAGAACCCGCATCAGCAATTACAAGTCCCTTCTTCATTATAACAATTTCTCTATATCATTCAGAACATCTTTTTCGGTCAGGTTTGAAACAGGAATTTCATTTTTTGATAGCTCCATCTCAAACTCAAGCCTTGTCAAGCCCGAAAGTTGAGCAGCCTTCCCTATTGTAAGTTTCTGCAACTTATAAAACTGGATGGCTAATGTTAATTTAATCCGCTTTTTTAAATCATTTTCTGACTCGTTTAAAGCCAAGAGAATGTCATTTGGGAAATCTAATGATATTGTTTGAACACCCATTTTTTTAGTTTTAACCAAATTTAATCATTTTAGAGTGAATTCGAATTATTTAGGTCGATATCGCGGTTTAAAACTTACAATTCCTTCATCAGCTTATGAAACAAAGCCAAAGCTTCTCTTTTGTTTGCTGTTAAATGGTAATCCACATTGTGCATCAAGTAATCAACCAAATCAAAATCTGAACGCATTTCCATGTTTTCAAATATTCTTAGGCGATTGTCTAAACCGAACTTTAATGCCTCGTTAAACTGTTTGATGAATGAATCGTCAATTTTCTTATTACTTACCCAAGCGGCAAATACAAATTCTAGATTTGTAAAGTTTTTCCATTCCTGAGATAAATCATATACGTACGAATACTTATCAATTTTCCCAAAGGTTCTATCGCCTATTTGTACAAAAGCAGTTTTTGGATGTGAAGAACGTCCGTACTCTTTTGCCTTATAAACCAATTCGGGTTCAACTTTCCAATAATTTTTCAACAAAACCAAAGCCAGGTTATTTGATGATTTTGATTGCGGGTCTAATTGAAGGTATTTCACCTCTTTGATTGGACAATTACTAAAAATAAATACCGAGTTTACTGCTCCATTCGCACCAATACAATAATCAGAGACAATATAAGCTTCTGGCAAATCTAAAATTGCAGCTACCGGAATCAAACCTATATCAACTTTACCTTCTATCAGTTTATCCGCACAAAGTGAAGGGACATCCAAGCTTAAATCAATTTTTTTTTTGATGTTATGATGTTGTAATCCGTAAATAAACGGAATGGTATTGGTGTAGCTTACCGCAGAAATTTTGATCATAAATCTATTATAGGTGGGCTAAGCTGTAAAAATCATCGATTTTAAAATCTTTACCATCGTAGTTTAAAACATATAAAGCGGTATTCATGTGCGGAAAATTATCCATCAAATCAAACGTTTTATTGGTCAAATTGCAAAGTAATAAACGTAAAGCCCTACCATGCATACAAATTAATACTGTTTTTTCATCAGTTTGCGCTAAAATATGATTCATCGCTTCAACCTGCCTCAGGTGAACCTCGTTGGGGCTCTCCCCTCCTTCTGCTTTGCAGTCATAATTGCCATCTGCCCAAGATTTTAAAAGCTTTTTAAAACTCACATCTAGCTCTGGAGAGTGTTTTTGACCTTCATAAGTTCCCCAGGCAACTTCGTCTAAACCGGCTAGTTGCTCCCATAAAATTCCATCTTCAATAAACTTAGCTACCGTTTGATGGGTTCGCTTCAACTTAGAAGTGTAAATCTTATCAAAAGGAACGTCTTTATAATGTTGATAAAAAGCTTCTGCTTGTTGTCTTCCGGTGTTATTTAAATCGGCATCAATACCCCTACCTTGTACAACTTTGTTTTTATTTAAATCTGTTTCACCGTGTCTAATGATGTATAATTTTTTATTATAGGTGTCGCTCATGAATTATTTTAGTACAGGTAAAGCATAATATCTCGGTTTCACGTCCTCTTCAAACTCCACATTTTGGAAATCTGTAACTACATTATAAAGTGTATCTCGCTCAATCGGGCGTCTGCCAACTGCTTTTATCAATTTAACTAAATCTTTTGTGCTCATAGCAGGGTGCTGTTCCTCCGCTCCTGCCATGCTATATATTTTTGTGGTATCGTCTAAAGTTCCGTCAATATCATCCACACCAAAATTTAAGGAAAGTTGCGCAGTATTTCTACTGATCATAGCCCAATAAGCCTTAATATGGTCGAAATTGTCTAGGTAAATTCTTGATACAGCGTAATTTCTTAAGTCCTCTATCACAGAAGATTCTGGCACATCAGACATTTGATTGTCCTTGTTCCTAAATTTCAATGGAATAAAAGTTTGGAAACCGCCAGTTTTATCCTGTAACTGTCGTAACTGTTCCAAATGATCAATGCGATGGGTAAAGTTTTCGATATGGCCATAAAGCATTGTAGCATTGGATCGCATACCCAGTTTATGCCATTCTTCATGGATCTGCAACCACTGCTCGGCCTTACATTTTTCTTTGGCAATTTTATTTCTGATTTCGGGATCAAAAATCTCTGCACCTCCGCCAGGCATTGACTCTAAACCAGCATCCTTCATCAATTTCATCCCAGTTGCATAATCTATTTTAGCTTTCTTAAAGATGTAATGATATTCTACGGGAGTTAGCGCTTTTACATGTAGCTCGGGGCGATGTTTTTTTATTGAAGAAAACAAATTGGTGTAAAACTCTAAATCGTATTGAGGCAATACTCCTCCTACTATATGCGCTTCTGTTACGGGCTGGTCATCGTAAGACTTTACAATGTTAAGCATCTCATCCATAGTGTATTCCCATCCATCACTTCGCTCTTTAATGGCAACAGAATAAGAACAGAATTTACAATCGTAAACACAAAGATTGGTAGGTTCTATATGGAAGTTTCTGTTGAAATAAGTCTTGTCTCCGTGACGATTTTCTCTGATGTAGTTGGCCAAAATACCGAGGTAAGAAAGCTCTCCTTTTTCAAACAAATAAACCCCTTCCTCAAAACTAATACGTTCGCCTTTTTTTACCTTTTCAGCGATGTGTCTATGGGTTTCACTTAAATTTTTATCAGCTAATAAAGTATTGATTTGATGGGCTGAATTCATATATATTAGAATTTTGTCAAAAATAGCAAAAACCGCATTTAATTAGGTTTAATTAATGTAAAACAAGTGCGAATGTATTAAGTTTGAACAAAACAGAAAAAATGAGAATTGAAACATTAGCCATCCATGCCGGAAATGAATCTGATCAAAGCACTGGCGCTGTAGTACAACCCTTAACCCTTTCTACCACTTTTTTGCGAGGACCGCAGGGTGACTACCCAGGCGGTTATATGTATTCGAGAGCAGAGAACCCTAATAGAAATGCGCTTGAAAATGTTTTGACCAAGTTAGAAAGCGGAGTTGATGCTTGTGCTTTTTCATCAGGGAATGCAGCAGGAATGTCTGTTTTTCAAGCTTTAGAACCGGGTAGCCATATTATTTGTCCGGATGACATGTACCATGGTTTACGCAACCAGCTGAAATTAATGTTCAAAGGAATTTTAACATTTGATTTTATTGATCTTACTGATATCGATCTTATTTTTAATACTATTAAACGGGAAACAAAACTGATTTGGGCAGAAACGCCTTCAAACCCACTGATGAAGCTCTGCGATATTGAAGCTATTACCCACATCGCTAGCGAACATCAAATTACTTTTGTGATTGATAACACATTTGCGTCTCCTATTTGCCAGAAGCCTTTGGATTTAGGAGCCGATATGGTAATGCACTCAACCACTAAATTTATGAATGGCCATAGCGATGTTTCTGGTGGTGCTTTAATAACAAAAGAAGATACAGAGTTATGGAAAAAAATAAAAATTGTACAAGGTTATGGTGGCGCAATCCCCTCTCCTTTTGATTGTTACCTAATAGTTAGAAGCATTAAAACTTTGCCTTACCGTATGCGTGGACATGTTGAAAATGCGATGGCTTTAGCTAAGTATTTGGAAGCTCATCCGGCTGTTGAAGCAGTTTTTTACCCAGGTTTGCCATCACATCCTCAACATGATTTAGCAAAAAAACAGATGATTTCTTTTGGCGGAGTGTTATCGTTTTTATTGAAAGACGGCGAAGCAAAAGCAAACAGCGTGGTTAATAATTTGAAGCTTTTTACGCAGGCAACCAGCTTAGGCGGTGTAGAAAGTTTAATTGAGCATCGTTATTCGGTAGAAGGACCTGATACAAAAACCCCGAAAAACCTTTTGAGGGTTTCCGTGGGTTTAGAACATATTGATGATTTGATTGCAGATTTAGAGGCTGTTCTTTAACCGTTAGTTAGTTAATTAGTTAGTTAGACATACTATAAAGTCTAACTGATTCCATCAAGTTTAATTCTTAAAATTCTTTTCAATCAACAAATTGATGATTCCATCGACCATACCCACTTTTGGCACATGGATTTGTTCAATTGAGGCGCTTGACATTACTGTAAGAAAAATCTGGCAGGCCGGAATAATCACGTCCGCCCTGTCATGGTTTAATCCAAGATCTACAATTCGTTCTTTCAAAGTAAAAGAATTTAAATGGACACATTGCGCTTTCAGTTTTGTATAACTTAATGGTTCTCCCTCTTTTTCTCCCGCTAAGCGAAACAGTTTATTGATGTTCCCACCTGTACCAATTCCAATTAATTCTTTATAACTTTTAGTTTCGGTATCAATCCAGTTTTTTAAATCTTCCCAAGTTTCTGCTTTATCCTGGCCGTCCAAAATCCTAATTGTTCCTAAGTTGAAAGATTTTGATGCCATTGGTTTCCCTTCAGAAAATATCGATAATTCTGTACTACCACCGCCTACATCAATATAAAGGTAATTTTTATCCCGATCAAAGGCTTGATCTATATGGCTTGAGTAAATGATGTTAGCTTCTTTTTGCCCGCCAACAATTTCCATGTTTATCCCAGCCTTTTCTTTGATTTTTTGTACAATTTCAGCACCATTTTCTGCCTCGCGTAAAGCAGATGTAGCGCAGGCCATGTAATCCTCCACATGATAAACATCCATTAAATTTTTAAATGCAATCATCGCTTTAACCAATTCTTCAGCCTTTTGATCCGAGATTCTATGATCGATAAAAGCATTGTCACCTAATCGTAAGGGAACCCTAATTAATGATGTTTTTTTAAAGGTGGTTTTTCCGTCGTGTGTTAAAATAGATGCAATTAATAACCTTATAGCGTTAGACCCTATGTCAATGGCTGCGTATCTCAATTTATTGGATTTTATTTTTTAAATAATTATAGGTGTCGATTTGTGTGCGATAAGGTACTTTTACACCCGTTTTTCGGTACTTATTGTTGTTTTGAGCGTTTATTTGCCTTGCTTTTGTGTTATCCATCAATTGAATTTCCATCATCTCTTTAATTTCTTGTTTGAGTAAAGGATCATAAATTGGGAAACCAACTTCAATTCTATGGTCTAAGTTACGCGTCATCAAATCGGCGGAAAGCAAATAAACTTCCTCTTTACCATTATTCCCGAATATCCAGATTCTAGCGTGTTCTAAAAATTTATCAATAATAGAAATCACTTCAATGTTTTCACTAAAACCTTCCTGTTTTGGCACTAAACGACACATGCCTCTTATAATTAGCTTAATTTTTACACCTGCATTACTGGCATCGTAAAGCTTTTTGATGGTATCTTCATCTGCCAATGAGTTCATTTTCAGAATCATGTAAGCATCTTTATTCGCTTTTGCATTTTTGATCTCTCTATCAATAAACGAAAACATTTTTCCACGTGTTTCCGTTGGCGACACGATTAGGTGCTTATAACCTCTTGATAGTTTTTTATTCTGGATGTTGCCAAATAACCTACTTAATTCATTGGTTATATTTTCATTTGCGGTAAACAAACTATGGTCACAGTAAAGTTTAGCGGTTTTTTCATTATAGTTACCAGTTGCTAAGTTGGCGTAATAAGTTTTCTTACCCTTTTCTATCCGGGTAATCATGCATATTTTGGTATGTACTTTATAGCCAGTGATGCCGTAATTTACGGAAACACCTTCTTCCTCTAACTTACCAGTCCAATAAATATTTGCATGTTCATCAAACCTGGCTTTAAGCTCAACCAAACAAATTACCTTTTTTCCGTTTCTTGATGCGTTAATTAAAGCATTTATTATCCTGGAATTTTGCGCTAAGCGATAAAGTGTAATGTGGATGGTGGTTACTCTAGGGTCAATTGCCGCTTCGCGTAAAAAATGAATTATATAGTCGAACGATTGGTAAGGGAGATTAATCAAGTAATCTCTTTTCTTAATCAATTCCATCATTCCTTTGTTTACACTTAGATCGTTAACGGACAGTGGCTTAATTGCTTTATAGCGCAAGGAATCGGCACCAATGCTAGGAAATTCAATAAAATCTTTAAAGTTATGATATTTGTTGCCTGGAATTAAGCTTTCAGAATGTACATGCAGCCTGCCAATAACTACGTTTAGCATATCAATTGGCATGCTGCTATCGTAAAGTAAGCGGATCGGTTTCCCTTTTTTACGTTTTTGCAGATTTTTTGAAAGCGCTTCAATAAACTTGTCGCTTACGTTAGTATCCAAATCAAGTTCGGCATCTCGTGTAACCTGTAAAGAATAGGCTTCGGTGTGATTATAGTCGAAAATAAAGAAAATATCATCCAAACAGTAACGAATGACATCATCAAGTAATATGATAAACTTTAAATCATTGGTATCGGGCAAAATAAGAAACCGCTCTAAATTAGAAGGAATTTCGATAAGCGCATATTTACATTTTTCTTTGCTATCGGTTTGACTAAGTTTTACTAAAAAATAAATTACCCGGTCTCTAAGCTCTGGGAAAGGTTTATTATCATCAATAATAATTGGCACAATTGCCGGAAGTATTTTCTCGTGGAAATAGTTTTTTACAAAGGTACCCCTGCTAACATTAAGCTGTTGCTCGTTTAAAAGGAATATTTTGTTTTGGGCAAGTTCTTTAATGATTTCCTCGTAAAGTACATTGAATTTTTTCTCTTGCTTTACAACAATGTTTTTTATTTGGTTGAGAATTTTTTTCGGATTAAAGCCTAACTCGTCTTTGGTTTTGCTCACCACCGCTACTAAACGATTGAGTGTTGCCACCCTTACCCTATAAAACTCATCCAAATTGGATGAAAAAATAGCTAAAAACTTTATTCTTTCAATTAAAGGGACAGATTTATCTGCTGCTTCTTGCAAAACTCTTGCATTAAAATACAGCCAACTAATTTCTCTGTTAAGTAACGGCGTTTTGTCTTTAGTCATCTATATTAAAAAAGAAGTTCCGGATGAGTCATCCGGAACTTCAAAAATGCTAATAAGTGAGCAATTAATCATTAATTTAATGTTAAAAATTAGTTTTACCCTCTTTTATATTTATTTCTTGGACCCGCTTCTAAAGGCAAATCGGTGTTGTGCGGTTTGGTAGCAGATTTTGGAATTGGTGCACTAGCGTTTTTCCTTTTACTTACAACTGGGGTTTCTGGATGTGCGTTTTCTGCCTCAGTTGTTGAGCCTTCTTTCGCTGGTTCTTTCTTTTTAGAAGTCGCCTTGGTATTAGCTACTTTTACAGGTGCTTTCTTTTTAGTTGCGACAGAAGCAGTAGTTTTTGCAGTAGGTATTTTAGATGCTTTGGTTATGGTAGGCAAAACATCTACATTTTTTACCGAACTTGCTTTCTTAGCTAATTTTTTAGTCTCTTTTTTTGCTTTGCTAACAACTTCCTTAACTTTACGATCAGCTTTTTTATCAACCTCTTTTTTAGATTTTTTTACCTTAGAAACTTTTTCGTCGATAGACTTTTTCGCTTCTACCAGTTTCCGGTTTAAGCGCTTGGCTAAAACTTTACTTGTTTTTTTAATTTCGTCGCCAATTTCTTCTGCATCATGCCCAAGGCTAAATAC
>DASSWV010000115.1:0-2452 GCA_035704545.1 Pelobium sp. | reverse complement strand
CCGACCTGGTAAACGTCAATTTTGCAGCGGGCATCTACGAAAAGGCCGAACTGATAGGCCTGGGAGGCCAGATCCTACAGAGCCAAGCTGTTGGAGGGGGAGACGACCAATTGAGTTTCGATGTGAGCAGACTTAGTCCGGCCACCTATATGATCAGGTTGAGTGGAGCTAAGGGAAGCATCACCAAACCTTTGGTCAAGAAATAGAATAAATTAAGATTTGAATATTTACAGCCTCTTCTGGATTTCTAGAAGAGGCTTTTTTATGCTCCCACAGATTTCGCTGATTAGCGCAGAATTTATAGGGTGGCCGATGGAGGTTACCCGAATTTTCAACATGCTGAAAGAAAGATATTTAGAGAGAAGGACCCCAATCCTGCCATCCCGACTGGGGCACAGTTCGAATGAGTCCGGAACCCTCTAAATGTGATGATTTAGAAGGTTAACAGTCTACTAGCAATTTCCCATGGAACGTTAAACTTTCCGTAGCTACCTCCACAATCAAAATGGTTACGTTCATTTGTACGTTCAATTAGTTCTGTTGCCAACAGGAAGTATTAGATAACGATCATATTTGTACAATTGATTGAATTAAATAGTAATTGTATCTGGTTCTAATTCATGATGTGCTTTAAGTAGTTGAACATACTTTGGTAAAACACTAAGAACTCTCTTCTGTAAGTCAGATAAAATATCTTTACCAAGATTGGTGTTCAAGTGATTAAACTTCAAAAACTTATTGACGCTCAGGAAATAATAGTTTCTATTAGATCGGGGCGAACTGTTCCGCTGATTTTGTGAAGATGGATAATGCAATTTGTAAATGCGTACTCACTTCATCATGTTTCCCAGGCTTGTCTAATAGTAAATGTTGTGGATCAACCAATTTCATCAACCTTACTCCTTTGCTTCTACCTTTGACCCTCATATTTGATATGTTCGCATAAGTTGGGAAAAAAAACAAAAACGGCTAACCTTTTAAGATTAGCCATTCCATTTATAATTTTATTTCCCTTAAAAAGAGAAATCGTCATTTGATTTTTCGGGAATGTGATCTGGGTTAAACTCGTACCGTTTTTCAACAACTTCTTGGTTCGACTTAACGTAATCAACGGTATCCGTTAAGCCTTCAGCAAACTTTTCGAAATCTTCTTTATAAAGGAAAATCTTGTGCTTAATGAAAACGCCATCTTCTAATCGCTTTTTGCTTTCGGTAATGGTAATATAGTAATCATTAGATCTTGTTGCTTTTACATCAAAAAAGTAAGTTCTTTTTCCCGCCCTAACCTTTTTAGAATAAACTTCTTCTCTCTCTTTGTTGTCGTAATCTCCCATTGATGTGTTGTTGTTTAAAAATTTGATGGGTTAAATAAAGAAAGAAAATATTAAAGTTCCAAATAATACAGTCATTCTTTAAGATAATTGTTCCTCTTCCAGCAATTGTTTCTCGTAAAGTTCAAAGTACACCCTTTTTTTTGTCATCAGTTCAGTATGGTTTCCATGTTCTACAATTTCCCCATTCTCTAATACTAATATTTTATTGGCGTTTTTAATGGTAGAAACCCTATGAGCAATCAATACACTGGTTTTTCCTTTCATTACTTTGCCTAGGTTGTTTAGTATTTCTTCTTCGGTTTTGGTGTCTACGGCAGATAAACAGTCGTCGAAGATTAAAATTTCTGGCTCTTTAATAATTGCTCTAGCAATTGAAATTCTTTGTTTTTGTCCGCCCGATAAGGTAATTCCACGTTCGCCAACATAAGTTTCAAATTTTTTATCAAAGGCAATAATGTTTTTGTAAACTGCTGCATTCTTGGCGGCTTGTTCCACTTGGGTCATATCTAATTCATCTAACCCAAAAGCGATGTTTCTGGCAATCGTATCCGAAAAAAGAAATACCTCCTGAGGTACAAAACCGGTTTTACTACGAAAGTCTTCCAGATTAATATGCTGGATATTTTGATCGTCAATTTTTATACTTCCTGTGTCCACATCATACATTCGCATAATTAGGTTGGCAATAGTTGATTTTCCGGAGCCTGTTCTTCCTATTATGGCTAACAGTTCTCCTTTTTTAATCTCAAACGATACATTTTTTAAAGCTTTGATGCCAGTATCGGGGTAAGTGAAACTCACATTTTCAAATTTGATATTGCCCTTTACCCATAGTGGATTTGGGTTTGGATTTACAATTTCGGGCTTGGTTTTCAAAAACTCATTGATTCGTTTTTGCGAGGCCGCCGCTCTTTGTACCAACGAGGTCACCCAGCCTAAAGAAGTAACTGGGAAGGTCAATTGCGTAACGTAAACAATAAACTCTGCAATATTACCAGAACTTATTTTGCCCTCCATTACCTGTAAACCGCCGATATAAACCGTAATGATGGTGCTTAAGCCAACCATTAACAGCATGATTGGGTAAAAATAAGCCTGTACTTTTACCAAAGACAAAG
>DASSWV010000086.1:0-16112 GCA_035704545.1 Pelobium sp. | reverse complement strand
GGGATATAATAAGGAGTCGGCTTTATTATAGTCTCTGTTGTAAATATTTTTTAACATACTACCCCCAAAAGAAGCCGAAACGTCAAAATCTTTTTTGATTTTTGTCTTATAGCTCAATAAGAAATCGCTGTTTACTTCTTGGGAATAAATCCCCTGTGTGCGATACATACCACGTTTAAACTTCTCTGTATCAAAAGGACGTTGCTGAGAACGTAATTCTTGCGAAAGATCTATAGAAGTGCGCACCATTAAGCTTAACTTTTTAGTAAAATCATAAGTTGCCTGTGCACTCCCTGTTATGGTGTTTCTGTTTGATTTGTTGAGCATCTGGTTTGCAATCAAATAGGGATTATCAGGCAAACTGCTGAAAGGATAGCTCTGTAACTGTTGCGTTTTACCGGGCAACCAATAATCTTTTAACCAATCTATATTTGCATTGGGCACCCAAAACAAATACCAATACATAATTGATTGGTTGTTGTAACCTGTAGAAGGCAAGTTGTCACTAGACTTGTTGGTGTAGTTTACTTTGGTAGATAGCGTTAATTTATCATTCATTTTTTGACGAACGGAAAGCGCTACGCTGTTTCTATTATAGCCAGTGTTTGGAATGATCCACTTGTTGTTTGCATTGGTGTAAGAAAATCTCGCTGAAGTTTTTTCTCCACCACCATCTAAAGTAACGCTGTTTGTGAATGTAGCCGCATCGTTAAAAAAGTTTCGCGAGTCGTTTACGTAAGGTATCCAAGGCGTACGTTCCGTGGCTTTGGTGTGCGTAACTGGATCATACTGGTAAAACATTTGCCCATCAAATCGGGGACCCCAAGCAGAACTGGTGCTTCTTGTACTTGACCCATCCTCTGAAGAAAGGAAGCTATAGTAATTATCTCCATTTAACCCTTGTCCGTACTCATATTGTAAATCTGGCCACCTCGTAATTGTTGATATTGCACTGTTAGAGTTAAAGGTAATTCCTAACCCTTTTTTATTGGTTTTACCACTTTTTGTGGTAATGATTACTGCGCCATTAGCACCACGTTGCCCGTATAAAGCAGCGGCGCCTGGACCTTTTAACACCGTCACACTCTCGATGTCTTCTGGGTTTAAATCTCCAATTCCGTTTCCGAAATCCACAGGTGTTTCTTCAGAAAGGTATCCGCCTGTTCCTGATGCAGTGCTTCTACCACTTCCGTTATTAATAACTACTCCATCAACTACAATCAAAGCTTCATTGTCACCAGTTAGGTTGTTTTCACCTCTTAAAATTATCTTATTAGACCCAGAAGGGCCACCATTGGATCGTACTAAGTTTAAGCCAGCCACTTTTCCGGAAAGTGCATCTGTCCAGTTGTTGGACACAGCGTCAGTGAGTTGATCGCCTCCTAATGTGGTTACCGCATAACCCAATGCCTTTTCTTCTCTCTTGATTCCTAGTGCAGTTACCACAACTTCTGTTAACGCAGTATTTGCTACTGAAAGTGAAATGTTAATGCCGTTCTGATCAGCACTAAACTGTCGAGTTACAGGAGAAAAACCTAGATAAGAAATAGTGATACTGCTGTTCCTTTGAATTTTTACAGAAAACTCCCCGTTTAAATTAGTTACGCCAATGTTTTTCTTACTGGCATCAGTAATTGAAGCGCCAATGATGGGTTGCTTATCATCGCTTGCTATCACTTTTCCGTTAATGGTAATCATATCCGACTGTGCATAGCCAGAAAATGAAGAGCCCAAAATGTACAAAAGCAGTAGCGAAAACAGAGCTAATTGTCTCCCAGACATTCGCCCTGTCAGGTTTGGTAAGTTTGTTACATTCATTATTTGTAATTGTTTATTAATTGGTGTTATTTAATTTTTTTTAATTGCTTTATATTTCCGTATTGTAGGATGAATACTTTGATTTTCTGTTTTAACAAATAAAATTTAAGCTGAATTGTGAATTTTTAAAAAGTGGTTAATTGTTTTTGTTTGTTTTTTTGGACATTGGGTTTAAGTTTTAGAACTTACACTAAACCAAGATAACTATTTAGTTATCAAATATATCAAAAATATTTTCTTTTTATATTTTTTTATTTCTTTTTGTTTGCTTAAAATGAATAATGTTGCAAAGGTGGTTAACCTTTGTTAAGCTAACATTACGTTAAAATAAAGCTTGCGTTAAGATATCAAGTTAGGTAGAGAACGAGCAATGCAGCGGCAGCTGCTCCTATTAATGGGCCTATAATGGGTGTCCAAGCGTAAGCCCATCCGCTTGCTTTTTTGGTTCTGTGGAGTAAAAAGAACACGATTCTTGGGCCTAAGTCTCTGGCCGGATTGATAGCGTAGCCAGTTGTTCCTCCTAAAGATAAGCCTATTGCCCAAACCAAAAAAGTAACTGGAATTGCCCCGATGGAGCCCAAACCCATTGGCGTTTTGGTGTCAGTGATTTCCGCTTCAGTAAAATGAAATATAACGAAGAGTAAAACAAAGGTTCCTAAAAACTCGGAAAATAGGTTCCTCCACTTATTAGGTATAGCGGGTGTTGTAAAAAAACAGGCTGCTTTTAAATCTATATTTTCTGTGATCTTAAAATGGTCTCTGTAAAATACCCATACCAGAAAAGAGCCGGCCATAGCTCCACTAAGTTGCATAGCTACGTAAATTGGCACTTTAGCCCATTCAAAACTGCCTGCAATGGCTAAGCCAATGCTTACTGCCGGATTTAAATGCGCACCACTGTAAGGGCCTGCAATAACAACGCCCACAAAAACAGCTAAAGCCCATCCGGTGGTAATTACCATCCATCCGCCGTTTTGTCCCTTACTTTTATCAAGTAACACATTGGCAACCACTCCATTACCGAGGGTAATCATAAACATGGTGCCTAAAAACTCAGCTACGTAAAGATTCATCACAAATTTTTATTGGTTTAAAATGATTGATTTTTTATCGTTAATAATTAAAGTTTAGACCAGTAGTTTACTGCATCTATAGCTTTTTGCCATTCTATAATATTGGGTTTTAGTTTTTGATGATTGTCTGGTTTAAAACTAGCTTCTATTTCCCACTGCTCCCTAATCTCATCAATATTTGCCCAAAGGCCAACCGCTAAGCCTGCTAAATAAGCAGCACCTATTGCTGTGGTCTCAGTGTTTTTTGGTTTAATTACTATCGTGTTTAAAATATCTGCCTGAAACTGCATTAACAAACTGTTTACAGATGCGCCTCCATCTACCCTCAACTCCTTGATTTCTTTGCCAGAATCTGCTTCCATCGCTTTAAGCACATCCATAGTTTGGTAAGCAATACTCTCCAAAGCCGCTCTTGCTATTTCGGCATCGCTTGTCCCTCGGGATAAGCCAAAGATTGTTCCCTTTGCATATGGGTTCCAATGTGGGGCGCCCAAACCTGTAAATGCAGGTACCAAATAAACGCCTCCGTTGTCTTCAGATTTTTCTGCAAGTTGGGTAATTTCTGGAGATGATTTGATGATCCCTAAGCCATCTCTTAGCCATTGCACAATAGCGCCCGCCATAAAAATGCTGCCTTCTAATGCGTAATTAGTTTCGCCATTAATTTGCCAGGCAATGGTTGTAACCAGATTGTTTTTTGATGAAACGGCTTTTTTACCAACGTTCATTAACATAAAACAGCCTGTTCCGTAGGTGTTTTTTGCCATGCCCGGCTCGGTACATAACTGACCGAATAAGGCGGCCTGTTGATCGCCAGCAATTCCTGCTATTTTGATTTCTGTTTCAAACAAATCTTTGGCTGTTGTTCCATAAACTTCGCTGCAGGATTTTACTTCTGGCAATATTTGTTTAGGGATGTTGAAGATTTCTAGTAATTCATCGTCCCAAGTTAAACTGTGGATGTTGAAGATCATTGTTCGCGATGCGTTGGTCACATCGGTAACATGTACATCTCCGTTTGTGAGTTTCCAAATCAACCACGAGTCAACTGTGCCAAAAAGTAATTCCCCGGCGTTTGCTTTTGCTCTCGCACCTTCAATATTATCCAGCATCCAGCTGATTTTAGTGGCGGAAAAGTAAGCGTCTATCAACAGGCCGGTTTTAGATTGTATCAATTCGGATCTTCCCTCTTTTTTCAGCTGGTCGCAAAAGGCAGCGGTACGCCTATCTTGCCAAACAATGGCGTTGCAAATAGGGTTCCCTGTTTTCTTATCCCAAATAATAGTAGTCTCGCGTTGGTTAGTTATCCCGATGGCAACAATATCCTTTGTATTGATTTTTGATTGCTGTATCACTTCTCTAGCAACCGAAAGCTGACTGTCCCAAATCTCTAAGGGGTCATGTTCCACCCAGCTTTTTTGAGGATATATCTGTTTAAATTCTTTTTGAGTAAGCCCAATTTGTTTGCCTTGCTTGTCAAAAAGCATTGCTCTAGAGCTTGATGTGCCCTGATCTAGGGATAAAATATATTTACTGCTCATACACTTTATTTACTTTTAGTGGTTTTTTCTCTATAGTGGCTGTGGGTTGTGCATTTACTGGGATAAGCAAGTATTTAGAAGCTAAAGCATTAAAGCTTTGCAATTGCTTGTTGATAGCGTCATCATCAAGGTTGAGCTCTATTTGTATCAGTTCTGCAACTTGCGGAGCCATCTCTAAAGCAGATTTTGCATCTAAAAATAAAACTCTTAACCGGCGAGCGAGCACATCTTCAATAGTTCTTGCCATTTCGTTTCTTATGGCCCATACTATTTCTCCTTTAAGGTAAGGGAATTTTGGATGGATTATCGCTTGCAACGCGGGGTTTTCTTTTAGCATCTGCTTTATTAAAGGAGCATCACTGCCATAATAGTCAAAATGGTCTGCATTTTTTATTGGTGTGCTTCCATGTATCGCTAGGTTTTTGGTTACACATTTTTTAGAGCCCAAGTTTATTTGAGACAGAACTTGATTAATGGTGTCTTCCGCCATTTTACGATAGGTGGTCCATTTTCCTCCAGTAATGGTAATTAAGCCAGTTTTGCTTAGGATTAATTTATGGCTACGTGATATTTCTTTTGTTTGCCCTGCTTCTTTATCTGGAGCCGCTAAGGGGCGTAGCCCGGCAAATACGCTAAGTACATCTTCTTTCAATGGTTTTCTTTCCAAATATTGACCAGCGGTTTGCAAAATAAAATTCACTTCTTCTTCTAGCGCAACAGGTTCTAAATTGTGGCTGTCAATAGGTGTGTCAGTGGTGCCTACTACTAAATAATTATGCCATGGAACGGCAAAAAGTACCCGTCCATCAGATGTTTCAGGAATCATGAGCGCACTTTCAGATGGCATAAAAGACCTGTCAAGCACAATATGGACTCCTTGGCTTGGTTTAACCAGAGGTTTAGCCCCCGGTTTGTCCATGGTAAGTATGTTGTCCACAAAAACACCAGTTGCATTTACTACTGCTTTCGCTTTTAAATTATAAGTAACTCCAGTCTCTTCGTCTTGCGCTACAACACCACTAATTAAACCATTTGTTTTCTCCAGGTCGCATACCTTAACATAGTTTAAAACTGTTGCTCCTTGTTCTATTGCGGTTTGCGCTATATTTAAAGCTAGCCGAGCATCATCAAACTGACCGTCCAGGTATTTAACTCCGCCTTTAAGTTTGGTATTATCAACCCCGGTTAAAGCAACTGATGCTTTTTCTTTATTCAAAATTATTGAAGTGCCAAAGCTGAATTTCCCTGCTAACCAATCATAAAGTTTTAGCCCCACAACGTACTTTATTTTTTCAAAAAAACTATAACAAGGAATAACGAATGCTTGTTTTTTGACTAGGTGTGGGGCGTTTTGTAACATAAGCCCACGTTCTCTTAACGCTTCGTAAACCAATTGCACATCTCCGGCGGCAAGGTAGCGGACCCCTCCATGCACCAACTTCGTACTTCTGCTTGATGTTCCTTTTGCGAAATCTGATTGTTCTAGCAACAACGTTTTCATGCCACGGGAGGCCGCATCAACAGCAGACCCTAGTCCGGTAGCACCACCGCCAATAATAATAACGTCCCATTCTTCTGTTACCGAAAGTACCTTTAGGTGATCCTCTCTACTTTTCATACTTGTTTTAATTTTTAGGAGCTTAAATTCGGAATATTAAGCAATGATATAACGATAAATGTAAGTAAAAAAGAAATAATAACAAATAAAAAGAAAGTAAAAATTGGGTATTTTATTAAATCTATAATAAGTGGTTCTGTTTAGTTTTGTGTAGAGTTAATTTTATTGTAAATTAGTCACAAAAATATCTTAGTTTAACTTGTATACCAATGATCAATATTGCTGAACGCCACCAATTGATTTTAAATAAACTTGTGAAGGAGGAGTACGTTTCTGTTTTGGATTTGTGCAAAGAGTTAGATGTGTCGCCGGTTACTATTCGTAAAGATCTTAAGCTATTAGAAGAGAAAAGCTTACTGTTTAAAACCCATGGAGGTGCTACTTTACAAAATCCTTACACTATAGATCGTCCAATTAACGAAAAGGAAGCAATAAAATCGTTAGAAAAACTAAACATTGCCGAAACTGCAGCGAAGCTAGTGAATGAGCATGATACTTTGATTATCGCTTCTGGCACTACGGTTTTGGCACTTGCAAGAGCACTACATGTTAAGGCAAATTTAACTGTAATTACTGCTGCATTAAACGTTGCTATAGAATTAAACAGATATCCCAATATTGAGATATTGCAGTTGGGGGGTACCATGCGAAAAAGCTCATCATCTGTAACAGGTTCTTATGCAGAAGAAACGTTGAAAAACTTTTTTTGTAACAAGTTGTTTTTAGGAGTTGATGGGATTGATTTAGAGCATGGATTAACCACCACAAGCTCTGCCGAGGCACAGCTGAATAAGGAGATGATCAAAGTATCTCAAAAAATAATTGTATTAGCAGATTCGAGTAAGTTTGGGAAAAGAGGCTTTGGGAAAATTTGTGAGATTGATGAAATCGATCACATTATAACCGACAGTGGTATTTTGCCCAGTACTTTAGAAACATTAGAAGGAATGGGTGTTAAGGTTACAGTAGTTTAGTTAGTAGTTAGCTTTAAAATTATAAAAGGTTAAGATTGATGCTTCGCATTATCTTAACTTTTTTATTTAAATGCCGTTTATAAATTATTATTGATAAGCCAGGCTAAATTTTGATATCCATTACTTTATCAGTTTTACGGCTTTCTTCTGCCATAAAACCCATGATATGGCTTTCGATCGACTCATCAATTGTTGATGTTAAGATGGAAGGATTTTGTTGCGACACCGCCTGTACAAAATCTCTTACCAATAACCAATCTCCGCCACCATGTCCACTGTTTTTGTAACCTTCAACATCTTCTGCTTGTGGGATAAACTTAACTTCCTTTCTTGTTCTAAAATCATTTACCACTAACTCTTTCATGTCCCCAACCATGTCTCCCATGCTGCCCATTATACGGGTTCTTCTGCCGTGGTAAGATGTGAAAGCTTCCATCGAAAAAGATGCGGTTACGCTATCTCCAAACTGGATGCTGGTCACATAATGATCAGGCTGGTCATTGTCCATTCGGTAAACACAGCGTCCATAATCAGTGGTTCTTAAGCGCTCCATAATAGCTTCTGGCTGTTTCAATTTATCGGTAGGTAAATCCATCACGCTAACGCGTTTTCTTTTTTCGTAATATTCTTTAATGGCAGAATACGGGCACTCTCTTTCAACTGCACACCCATCGGTACACCTGGCCGTACTGCCTTCTGGTGCATTTTCTTTTTTAAACCATTTCAAATCGCCCATGGCAACAATTTTTTTTGCAGGTTTATTAATTACCCATTTTATGATATCTAAATCATGACAGGATTTAGCTAGGATAATAGGAGTGGTTTGTTTAGAATTATGCCAATTGCCCCTCACGTAAGAGTGTGCCATGTGTGTATGTTCGATAGGCTCGAAATGCTGTACACTGATGATCTCGCCAATTGCTCCTTTAGCAACCAGTTCTTTCATCTTTACAAAATAAGGTGCATATCGTAAAACGTGGCAAACAGCTACAATTCTTCCCTTTTTCTTTGCGTATGCTAAAATATCACGGCATTCTTTTTCTGTTGGTGCGATAGGTTTTTCTAATAGAATATCGTAACCCATTTCCAATGCTTTCATGCAGGGCGCATAATGCATATTGTCTGGTGTGGAGATAATAACAGCATCTGCAAATTTAGGGCGTTTGAAAACATCTTCCCATGTGTTAAATCTGTTTTTGTCCTCAATTTTATGGATTTCAGCATAACGGTCATTCCTGAATTTTACAGGCTCAGCTACGCCAATAATATCCAATTCTTCGGGGAATTTTGCTGAAAAACCGCCGTAAGCCATTCCTCGGTTTCCCGCACCAATGGTGATAGCAGTTACTGCTTTCGTTTGTGGCCGATGTAATTGGTTCGGCTTGATATTGTACAAAAAAGAATTTTCATTAACAGAGCCCAGCACTTCAGTACTGATAACAGATGCACCCAAAGAAATGCTAAGGGTTTTTAAAAGACTTCTTCTGTTCATTTTTATGTTTTGAGTTTTAGTATTAAGCTTGATTCTGTTATCCCTTGCTAAACAACAGGTCTCATTGTTTTTTATCGAAAAGCAAAGTGAGGAATTTTGCTTTTCGAGTTTGCTTTATGTTCGAGCTTCTTCCGCCATTCTGGTAATTTCATCCTTCCAAGTAAAAAGACTTAAAACGATGGTTAATACACATGCAGAAACTAATACGTAAAAGCCACCGTCCCATCCATAAGCATCCACTATATAACCAATCGCAATATTTGCGAAAACGGCTCCACCTAAATACCCGAATAAACCTGTGAAACCAGCTGCAGTGCCCGCGGCTTTTTTTGGAACCATATCTAAGGCCTGTACGCCAATCAACATAACGGGGCCGTATATTAAAAATCCAATCACAATAAGTGAAATAGTATCCACCATTGGGTTTCCGGGAGGGTTTTTCCAATAAACCAATACGGCAACAAGCACCAAAGCCATAAATACAATCGTAGCCGGCACTCTTCTCCCATTAAAAACCTTATCGCTTATCCATCCGCATAAAAGAGTTCCTGGGATGCCCGCATATTCATAAGCAAAATAAGCCCAGCCAGACTCACTTATAGAAAAATCTTTCTCTTCTTTTAGATAGGTTGGAGCCCAGTCTAAAACTCCGTATCGCACTAGATAAACAAATACATTTGCCAAAGCGATAAACCAAAGTGCTTTATTAAAAAGCACATATTCCATAAAAATTTGTTTAGCGCTAAATTCATGTTCTTTTTCAGGTTTTACAATGCCGTCTTTTTTGTAAACTTCAATAGGAGGTAGGCCGCAAGATTGCGGTGTATCTCTAATTAAAAAATAAGCGGCTATCGCAATGGTAAGCGCAATAATCCCCGGGAAATAGAAAGCACTTTGCCAAGCTCCAAAAATAGTTAACCCTAAGATGGCTAAAGGACCGATAAGCCCGCCACCCACATTGTGTGCAACGTTCCAGATAGACATTTTTACGCCACGTTCTTTTTTAGAAAACCAATGCACTACTACTCTTCCACAGGCCGGCCAGCCCATCCCCTGAAACCATCCGTTTAAAAAAAGCAAAACAAACATAATGGTGATGGAGCTAGTTGCAAAAGGGAAAACGCCCATTGCAATCATACAAAATGCCGAAAGCATTAAACCAAGAGGCAGAAATTTTCGAGCATCGCTTCTGTCTGATACGTTGCCCATTAAAAACTTACTGAGCCCATATGCAATGGATACACCCGAAAGCGCTAAACCTAATTCTCCTTTAGAAAAACCCTGCTCCACCAAATATGGCATAGCCAGAGAAAAGTTTTTGCGGACTAAATAATATCCTGCATAACCTATAAAAATCCCTAAAAAAACTTTCCACCTTAATTCTTTATAGGTGGGATCTATTTTTTTTTCGTCGATTAAAGGTTGATGCGGAGGTGGATCAAGAAATGGTAATCTCATGTAAGTGTGTTTCGCTAAAAATTTGTATTGAAAAATCCTAAAAAAGGTTTGGGTAATCGGTAATGATACCATCAACGCCCATTGTTTTGAGATTTTCGATTTCTTCTTTTGTATTTACTGTCCAAGGCAATACTTTAATGCCTAATTTTTTACATTCGGCAATCAGTTGTGGCGTAACCAGTTTATAGGCAGGACTATAAATATCTGGCTTAAAACTTAATTTTTTAAGATTAGCATCTAGGTTACCACTAGAAACTAAAAAAGCCGTTTGTATATTTTTGTGTTTTTTATGAATGATTTCTAAGGAACGGGTGTCAAAAGATTGTATAGTAACCCGATCTTGAATGTTTTTCTTTTTGATCACACACATTAACCTCTTTACAAATTCTTTTGGTTCCGGATGATAGAGGTTGTCATCTTTCTCCCTCATTTTGGTTTCGATGTTGTAAAGTGGTGCAGGGTAGTTTTTAACCTTTGCATAATGCTCCGCAGAATCAATCAAATCAGACAATAGCGGAATATGCACTTTCATCTTTTTTTGTTGAGGAAAGGCTTTGTGAAATTTTGAGCCGACATCGTACTTTTTGATTTCCGCATATTTCATCTGATAAATATTCAGGTCCTTGCCTTTTGCAATCTCCTTGCCATCGGGGTCTAAAACGAATAGATTGTTCATCCATTGGTCATGCGAAACCAATACTTTTTTATCTTTACTAAAGGAAATGTCCATTTCTAAGGTTGTGCCGTAGTCTAGCGCCAATTTCATGGCAGGGATGGTATTTTCGGGCATTAGGCCTCTTCCGCCACGGTGAGATTGTTTTTCAAAACTTTTTTGTGCAAACACCATTTGGCAATTTATCGCAAAGAATATTAAAAAGCTCAATTTTTTCATTAAAATACAATTGGTGTCACAATACTACAGAAATGGTAATAAAAAAACAAGCAATGAAAGTAAATAGTTATAAAACGAAATAAAAAAGAAGTGCTTTGTCGTAGCTTAAGTGATTAAGAGCGTATTTGTGGAAGGAGAAAAAATTAGTGGCAAATTACACCATCCTTACCTAATATTTTTGGGCTTAAATAAGGGATGTCTAAGTTTAACCCTCTCATTATAAACCACAGACCTAGGCATAAGGTAATGTAAGGTAAAAAGCGCTTGATTTTTTGGCGAAAGGTTGGCTTACTGAAATTTACACCTAGCATTGCAAACAGCATTAATGGGGTAGTGCCTAGCCCAAATACAAACATAAAAAGCGCCGATTGATAAGCGCTACTGGTGTTGATTGCCGTTGCTAATCCTAAATATACAAAACCACAGGGTAAAAATCCGTTGAGCAAACCTAAGTATAAATGGCCGGCTTTGTTTTTAATGGCTTTGCCGATGAGTTGATTAACGCCTTGTGTAAAACGATTTGGGTTATAAACTTGTGTTTTTTTAGATTCGATGATTTGAGGTAATACAGCAATGATAATTAAAATCCCACTCACAATGCTAATTCCTTGTTGTAAGCCGGCTAGCCAAAATTGTTTGCCAATTAAGCCGATTAATAATCCTAAAAAAGAGTAGGAGATGGCTCTTCCGATATTATAAGACAGTTTTTTGAATAAGGTTATCCATTTAGATTCTGTTTGTTGAGGCAAAGCAAAAGCCAATGGTCCACACATGCCCACGCAATGCAAACTACCAAACAAGCCGATAATGAATGCCAGTTGTAAATGGTTCATCGCAGAAAAAGATTGGTTTGGTAGAGGTACTTTTTCTGATCTGTTGTCCATCGGATAACGATACGCCATCCGCCTTTTTCAAAATTTGATTTAGGAAATTGAATATCTTTTTGGTTGAAGGTAAACGACTGGTCCATTGTCCGGTCAGAAGGGCGTTTAAAGTTCACTGTACCGCTATCAACACCAACAAAACTGATAATTACATAATCTTCGGTTTGCTTAATAATAGGCTCCGCTTTATCTGTAATTACTTGTTGCTGTTGGTCATAATCAATGTCATAAGCCAATCCTTTTTCATAATAATCTTTATCAAAACTGTCTTCGGCAGTTCTAAACATCTGTACAACCAGCACCGTTATAAATATCATAAATACTGCTAAACCTATCACCAATCCTTTTCCCCAATTCATAAAAATTTAATTTACAGGTCCTAAAAAATTTGTTTCAATATGATCAATTACTTTTCCATTTTGCATCACTTGTAAAGTGATAGGAGTTTTTGTTTTTTCGATACTTTCTTGAGGTATCAATACAAAAAAAGTAACCTTTGCGGTTGATTCTTTCTCCAATTTTTCAATGGGTTGTATCCATTTGATTTTGTACGATGGATTTTCTAATGTAAAATTAATTTTTACAGGGACAGCGCTTTTGTTGACCAGCTCTGCGGTGTATAAATTGCTGATGTAGCCGTCTGGTTGTTCTTGATACATTGATCCCGATGCTCGTAAAATATTAACGTCAATATCTTTTTTGGTAAGGATAAAATAAGTGGAAACCGACATCATGACCAAAATAATCACACCATAAGCTTTCATTCTTAATGTGAGCTTTGGCTTCTCATTATTCCTGATCATCTCTTCAGAATAATAACCTATTAAGTTACGAGGACGGTTAACTTTGTCCATTACTTGGTTACAAGCATCAATGCAGGCAGTGCAATTTACACATTCTAGCTGTGTGCCTTCTCTAATGTCAATTCCGGTTGGACAAACGGCAACACATAAATTACAATCTACGCAATCTCCTAAAGGTTGCGGATTTACTTCGTTTTTTTTAATACGTCCACGTGGCTCCCCTCTTAAATAATTATAAGCCACCACTAACGAATTTTTATCCAATAAAACACCTTGTAATCGTCCGTAAGGGCATGCAACTATGCAAACCAACTCTCTAAAATGTGCGAACACATAATAAAAAGCGGCTGTAAATAACCAAATACTTATAAAACCGACTAAATGCTGGCTTATGGGTTCTGTAATTATTTCCCATAATTCATCTGTACCAATTACATAAGCCAGAAAGGTATTGGCGATAAAAAAAGAAATAAGTACATAAATAAGATGTTTACTGCTTTTTTTGATGATTTTATCTTGCGTCCACGGACTGTTGTCAAGTTTTTTTCGGGCTGCGGGTTCGCCTTCAATCCAAACTTCAATGCGTCTAAAAACCATTTCTAAAAATATGGTCTGCGGACAAATCCAACCGCAAAAAATCCGGCCAAAAGCACTGGTAAATAACACGATACCTACCAACCCGGTTAAAGATAATAGAACGAAAATGAAGAAATCTTGAGGCCAAAAAACCTGTCCGAAAATAATAAACTTACGCTCAATAATATTAAACAGTAAAAACTGATGACCGTTAACTTTAACATAAGGAGCCACAAATAAAAAAGCCAGTAACAAATAAGCTACAACACTTCGGTACTTATACCATTGGTCGATTCTAATAAGCGGATAAAGCCACCTGCGTTTCCCGTTTTGATCTACCGTTTGGTGGTAATATTTTATTTCTTCTTCTGCCATTTCTTTTTTGAGTATTAAGATGATTTGCGGGTGGGGTAGAGTCAAGAATAAAGAGCAAAGAATAAAGAGGCCTAAAATGTTTTCTGTTCTCTTTTAGAATCTGTTCTTCAAAATTTTATTACTTCTAGTTCACAAGCATTGTTATTCTCTCCTTCACTCATTCAAAATTAAACTATTCCTTCTCTCCCTGTGGTGCTTTTGGATTTGCCGGATTAGTGCCTTTCAATGATTCTATATAGTTGGCAACGTCTGAAATCTGCTTAGGGCTCAACTGTTTTTCCCATGCAATCATTCCTTTTTCGGGCACACCATATTTGATCACCTTGAAAACATCTTTCACGCTCCCGCCATGTAACCAATATTCGTCAGTTAAGTTTGGTCCCACAATACCTTCTGCGTTTTGCCCATGACAGGCCACACAGTTTTGTGCAAACACTGCTTTTCCAGCATCTAAAACAGCAACCGACTTATCAAGTTTCACACTGTTTTCATCCACTGCATTTCCAGATTTTGCTAAATACGCTTCTTTAGCAACTTCAGCTTGTTTCATTTCTATGGCATATTCTTCATCCTGGAGTTTGCCAAGATTAAATACGTGGTAGTTCAATATGTAAACGAAAGCGAAAACCACGGAACCATAAAACAACCAGTTAAACCATGCCGGAATAGGGTTGTCCAGTTCCTGAATATTGTCATAATCATGCATGATCAGCAATTCCTTTTCTTCGGATAGAGGTCTTAAGGAAAGTAATTTTTGCCAGATTGTTTGTTGGTGCACTTTTGCTTCGTGTAAAGCTGTTACTGTGTTTATCTCGGTTTTCAGCGCCTTTTGTTCGGGCCCCAAAGCCAGTGCAGTTAGTACTCTGAATGTTTTTAACAACACAAAGCAGGCAATCACAATTAATAAAAGAGTAGATATAATTGCTCCCAACGCAACGGCATTCATAATTTCAGCACTGCTGAGCGCAAAAGTGCTATCTGCACCTATAGTAATTAAAGTAACAGTCAGGAATATTTTGTTTCTTAAACGCATAATAATATTTGTTAATTATATGTTTCTGATTTTTCGTCGATAGGAATGTTGCTCATATAGTCGATATGACTTTTCTTCATTTTGATCAATGCAACCGTAGCTCCAATAAAAAACAATAGAAATATGAGCAGAGAGATGAGCATGTAAGATTCATCTCCTTGTAGTGAATTTATAAACTGCTTAAACATCTTTTTTGATTTAGTTTTTATTTTTAATATCTGTGCCTAAACGCTGTAAATAGGCGATTATCGCAATGATTTCTTTGTCTTTTTTAACCTTGATTTTATCAGCAGCTAAATTCGCTGCAATCTTTTCTGATTGCTGATCTAAATCCTGATTGGCAATTTCCGCGTAGCCTTTTGGATAAGGAACACCCAATGTTTGCATTGCCCTAATTTTAGCTGCAGTTGTAGTGGTGTCTAGCTTTTGATCTAAAAGCCAGTCGTAATTAGGCATAATACTACCGGGCGACATGGTGCGTGGATCCATCATGTGGTTGTAATGCCAAGCGTTGCTGTATTTTCCGCCTTGGCGATGTAAATCTGGCCCCGTACGTTTAGATCCCCAAAGAAATGGAAAGTCATAAACAAATTCTCCGGCTTTACTATACTCGCCATATCTTTCGGTTTCTGAGCGGAACGGTCGTACAGTTTGCGAATGGCAGTTTACACAACCTTCACGGATGTATAAATCACGTCCGTGTAACTCCAAAGGAGTGTACGGTTTTACGCTGGTGATAGTGGGTATATTTGATTTAATAAAGAAGGTTGGCAACATTTCCACCATTCCACCAATTAAGATTACAATTAAACTTAACACCAACATGGTCATTGGTTTACGCTCAATTTTACGGTGCCAGAATTCTTTTTTGCTGTCCGCAGGTAATGCCGGTAAAGGTAAAGCTTCGGCATATTCATTACTAACCAACTTGCCCGCTTTAGCAGTTTTAAATAGGTTGTAGGCCATTACAATTACACCCAGTAAATACATGGTTCCGCCGATGGAGCGCATCACATACATTGGTAAAATCCGGGTAACGGTTTCTAAGAAGTTAGCGTATTTTAAAAGTCCTTCTGGTGTAAACTCTTTCCACATTAACCCTTGGGCAAAACCTGCCCAATAAAGCGGAATTGCATAAAAAAGAATCCCTAAAGTACCAATCCAGAAGTGGAACGAAGCTAATTTTGTAGAGTAAAGTTTGGTTTTGTATATGCGTGGAACTAGCCAGTACATAATACCAAAAGTTAAGAAACCGTTCCAGCCTAAGGCGCCAACGTGAACGTGGGCTACTATCCAATCTGTAAAGTGAGCAATAGCGTTTACACCTTTTAATGAAAGCATTGGGCCTTCAAAAGTTGCCATACCGTATGCGGTTAATGCAACTACCATGAACTTAAGCGTTACATCATCTCGGACTTTATCCCAAGCTCCACGTAAAGTAAGCAAACCGTTGATCATACCGCCCCAACTTGGCGCTATCAGCATTATTGAGAATGCAACCCCTACAGATTGTGCCCATCCTGGTAAAGAAGTATAAAGTAAATGGTGTGGCCCGGCCCAGATATAAATAAATAT
>DASSWV010000034.1:0-6989 GCA_035704545.1 Pelobium sp. | reverse complement strand
GATTTTTTATCGATGGATATTAAACAAGCTCTGCACTATTTGGGAGAGATTGTTGGTGTGGTTACTACTGATGACCTTTTAGATAATATTTTCAGTAAGTTCTGCATCGGGAAGTAATTGTCCATACCACTACTTCAACGCCAACACCCGGTTTCTGCGCTATACATCAACCGTTGGAAAGAGAAACTTAAACTCTCGGCGAATGTTTTTTGTTTCTTTTTAACTCTTGCGCAAATTTGTGTGTTACTTACAACAGGGGCGATCAGCTTTAATGAGCTGTGCCATCTGGTCTCATTGTAAAATGGATATAAACCTGTTCCTTTGAGCAGTTACAGTCCATCTTCTGCATGGAGGGAATAAATCATTTTATAAATTTTGATCATTGGACACTAAAATTTTATCAATTCTTTTTTTATCCATATCTAATATCTCTAAAATAAGACCATTCCAATGAATTTTTTCTCCCTCTATTGGTATATGATTTAATTCGTGTAAAATTAAGCCTCCTATGGTAGTAAAGTCTCCATTTTTTCCAATATTGCTTAATTTGAAATAGCTTATAAATTCATGAAAAGAATATTGCCCATCCACCAGCCATGTTTCATCATCTCTTTTTATTATTTTAAATTGGTTTAAATTTGTGTCAGAATCATAATCTCCGATTAAAGAATCTAGAATATCGTTCATAACAATCATGCCTTCAATAGAACCGTATTCATCAAGAACAATAGCATAATGGATGTTACTTTTCTTAAACTCTTCCAGAATTATATAAGCAGAGTTATTTTCATGAATGTAAAGCGGTTTTTTTAAATAGTCTTTTAAACTGAGGTTATCATTCGTACTGTTTATAAAAAGATCTTTTACATATACTATTCCTTCTAATTGGTCTATAGTTTTATTGGAAACCAGATACACAGAATGTGGTTCATTTTCAACTTTAGTTTTAATCTGATGTATATTATCGTTAATATCAAACCAAATTAAATCGCTTCTGTGAGTCATCAATTCACGAACTTTCCTATCGCCCAAGGCAAAAACACGTTTTACAATATCTTGCTCTATATTAAGTATTTCGCCATTTTCTGCACTTTCTTTAACAATAGCCTTAATTTCATCTTCTGAAATTATGCCATTCATTTGGGTTTTAATACCAAATATTTTAAAAAACAGATCATTTGTAATTCCTAACAGCCAGATAAAGGGTTTTGTAATAATGGAAATAACCTTCATTGGTCCAGAGACTAATGAAGCAATGGTTTCTGGAAAAATCAATCCTATTCTTTTAGGTATCAGTTCACCAAAAACAATGGAAAAATAAGTTATTACGATAACAATCAGCGCTACTGCAATAGTATCGGCATAGGGTTGCAAATAATCTACCTTTTCTACAATTTGCACTAAATCATCAGTTATTTTATCTCCGCTATAAATACCTGTTAAAATACCTATTAAGGTTATCCCTATCTGTACAGTAGAAAGAAATGTATTTGGATTGCTCGATAGGTTTAATGCTCTCTGTGCATTTTTACTCCCTTTTTTTGCGGCAGCTTCTAATTTAAATTTTCTTGATGATACAAGAGCTATTTCGCTCATGGAGAAAACTCCATTTAGCAAAATAAGTAATGCAATAATTAGTATTTCCATTTTTTTTAAGTAAACTTCCTATAATTCTACTCATTAATGTATGATAAATTAGCCAAATTGATGGTCGCTTGATAATTTGTGGATTAATTTTTGCGAAACATGAACCATAATTGCTAAAAGTAGCTATTTTTCATTAAATCTGTTTTCGGACAGCTGTTAATCATAACGCAGTATATCATGACATAGCTTTTTAGCTGATTAGTAACCCTCTAAAGAAAATATGGAAAATGGGAAAACGAAAACTTTATTCAGTTAAGATTCCCTGAATTTTGGCAGCCAAAACTCAAAAGTAGCGCCTTCTCCCAAAGAGCCCATGATGTTGAATTTCCCTTCGTTTAACCGAATAAAATCTTTGCAGAGCTGTAAACCAAGACCTGTTCCCTTTTCTTTTCCAGTTCCATCCTTGCTAACAACTGCATTGCTAGATAACAGATAGTTGAGATTTTCTGCATCTATGCCCACGCCTTGATCTGTAACCGAAAACTTCACAAAGTCAGCTTCCAGAGCAACTTTTATATAGATTGTTGTGTTGTTGAAACTGAATTTAATGGCGTTAGAAAGCAGATTCCTTAAAATAGTATTGGTCATGTTTATATCTGCATAGCAGTATAAAGACAGTGCAGGAGGGAAGACGATTTCGATTCCTTTCGCAGATGCGGAAGGTAGCATTGTTTTAAATGCACTAGTAAAAAGCGAATCAACATCGATTTTTTGTGGATTAGATTTTAATATTCCCGTTTGCACCATAGACCAGCTCAATAGGTTTTCTAAAAGTGTGTAAGCGTTTTTAGCCGCTTCATGGCTTCTTAATGCCAAGTTCTGCGTTTTCTCAAATCCTAATTTTGGCGCACTTTTGTAAATCAACTCGCTAGATGCTAAAATAGTGGTAAACGGGTTTTTTAAGTCATGCGCAATAATGGAAAAAAGTTTGTCCTTTGTGGCGTTCAATTCTGTCAGTTGCTCTTCTGCGAGTTTTAATTTTGTAATATCCTGGCATAAGACCAAGTAAGTTTCATCAGTGGTTGCAAATTCATGGTCTTCTGAAATAATATCTAAACAATAAACTTGAATTTCATCATCTATTGTGAGCTTTACTTCACTTTTCAAGAAAGTCTTATCAGATGTTTTAAGCTTTTTCAGTAGACCATTAGTCTCTGCTAAAAGCTTTATTACCAGTTCTTTGCTTGTGCCTCTTTCACTGGCATTTGTGTAAGTGCAATTGAGGTTTTTATCGTGACGGAAAATGAGTACCGGAAGATTGTTTGCGAGCGTACGGTAGCGAAACTCACTTTCCTTAATTTCGTTGAAGAGTAAGCTGGTAGGTTTAGTAAAGCCTGTTTCTACGTTTGCTTTATATATCAAATAAAAAGAAATGAGTTTGAAGAAGTGGCCAATTGCATTTGCAAAATCGTTATTGTCAAAATAAAGTGTAAACGAAAACTCGCTTAACACGGTAAACGCTATGGAAAAAGCGAGTAGTTTAAACACTACGGGATCAAAATAGTTTTTCCGCAGATATAGGAGCGAACCAGAAACAAACAAAACCGCAATAATTATATATTCTGCGATAATCTTAAAATCTGTTTGCCCTTTGCCAGCTACGTAACATGTGGGGAAAATATGCCAGTACATTATTGATAACGTAATTAGTACCGTTACTAACAAATAACCAAGAAACAATAAATCTGCGTTTATCTTCCGTTTGCTTTTTAAGAAACAAAATCCAGCGAATAAGGTTAAGGTCTCTAAACCTCGGGTTGCTATCCAAAATTGGTTAGCATAAAAAATGTCATTGGTTAACAAGTTTATTCCCGAAAATGTTAGCGTATGTAATAGATCTAAACAACCAATAAATAAGTAAGCTATTCCAACGAAATACAAATATTGGTTTTCTAATACTTTCTTTGCATTCCAAGTGATAACAAAGACTGTAAAAGCCACTACAATTGATGATAGCTCGATAAGGGTGTGAAATAAAGGATAGCTTTGATTTAAGCTAATGAACAAAATCGTTAATACCAATGTGGTAGCAAAAATTATTCGATAATTGTTTTTAGCAGTGCCGGATAACAGTTTGTCCAAATATTTATGGCAGTGATTTTTTCTGCTGTGCAAACTTAATTATTCTGCCGTGAACTTTAGGTTAATTTTACTCACAAAAAATAGCACTATTCAATATTATTATCTCTTAATCCGCTAAAAGTTATTTCTTTTTAGGATCAATAAAAGTCGTGGTATTTTCAGCATCAAATTCAACTTAAATGTATAGGTCATGTATTAGAATCCTCACATTTGTAATCTTAGGAAGTGACAGAGAGAAAAACCCCAAATAATGCGCATAATGCCATATACACCCGTGTTCGGAAATCCCTTGCCATTCAACCATTAATAAAACTCATAACATTTTCCCGCACCAAATTCATGTTCATTACTTTCTCCTGTCTCAAAACCGATACTTAACTCGGAGGTGCCACTGGTATTGCCGTAATTCAATTTATTCATTGTAGCATCGTGACTAAAGCCTAGTCGCGTTTTTTGGTTTTTGTTACGATTGGTAAAAATATCGAAGATAAAAGACAACACTACGGCGTCTGCTTTATAATCTCCTCCGGTGCGGTACCACAGTCCAGCATTTACACCGTTGTATTTAAACTGCGCTCCGGCACTTATTGAAGTAGCTTTTGCCTGATTGTAATAAACCACCGAGGGAATCAACATCATACTTTGCGTTCCGTAGCTGCCTAATTCCATTTTATAGCTTGCGTATAAGTTGGTTCTAATTGGGGTAGGTACCTTGCTGCCGGTAAAAGACTCATCTGGCTTGTTAAGGTGTAAAAGTGATCCTCCAAGCATCATATTTCCCCAGATAAAATTTGCTCCGGCACCTGCATCAAAATAGTATTTATTGTCATTAAAAGGCTGTTCTGCCTGCGATGCACCGCCTGTAAAACCTAGTCGTGGATCCAATTGGTCAGAAAACACCAGTTTGCTGAAATCCATGGTTCTGTTGGTAAGTCCGCCCTGTAAACCGAAGGAAGCAGAAAATGATTCATCGCCAAGGATGTAAGAATAAATGCCCGCGATGCTGTTTTTTTTCAGCGCCGCCATTCCTTCCGATGAGCTGTTAAGTAAGATACCCACGCCACCAGCACCGTTAGGCAGTTTTAAATCTGCTGAACCTGAAATATAGGTTAATTCGCCAGCAACAGATGACCACTGGTTTCTATAGATCATGTTCATCCGAAATGAGCCATCAAACTGACCTGTTAAAGCCGGATTAAGGTACATTGGTGCATTGTAAAACTGCGAAAAAATATGGTCTTGGGCTTTTGTTACAAAGCCAGTGATAAGCAATATCAATGCTAAAAGAAACTTTTTCATCTTTTTCCTTCCTTTATCGTATTAAATTAAGTGTGCCTGCTTTTTTTGGATTCATTATATCTTGGTAGCTCATGCCGGGCCATTCTGTTCCGTTGATGAATTTTGCCTCAGCTTCCCAAAAATAGATTCCTTGTGGGGCTTTCTGGCCAAACATCATCCCGTCCCAGCTTTCCGTGGGTCTTCCCTTATCGTCAAGTTGATTGGTCTGCCAAACCAGTTGACCCCATTTGTTGAAAATACGGAAATGCCACTCGGCAATACCCGAACCTTTGGCTTTAAACGTTCTAATTTCATCCACCAAACTGTTCGGCATAAATGCATTCGGGATAAAAAGATTTCCGGGCACACCCAGTATTTTTACAGTTTTGCTGATGGTATCGGTACAGCCGCTTGTATTGGTTACAGTTAGTTTTACTTTATAAGTTCCTGTATCGGGATAGCTATGTTCGGCATCAAAAGCTGTGGAGCTAGTACCATCCCCAAAATCCCAGAGGTACGATTGTGTTTCGCCATCCGTAGTGTTTTTAAACGTAAAACGATAGTTTGGATACTGAATGGTTAAACCGGGCGAAACCACAAAATCTGGATTAGAAGTTGCGCCAACTTGAATGTATTTGGTTTTTTGAAGCGTGTTGGCACAGCCAAAAGAGCTGTAACTAATTAAGCTTACATTATAGCTTGCTTTTTCATCTGTAAATGTGTGCGTAGGATTTTCGTCGGTAGAAAATCTACCATCACCAAAATCCCAGAGGTAAGCTATTGCGTTTGTGCTTTCGTTTTTAAAGTTAACAACTACAGAATCACAAGTGCCACTAAAATCTGCGGAAAAATTGGTCGTTGCCTGTGGAAAAGCTTTAATGGTTTCTGTAGTTGTGGTATCCGAACAGCCGTTAGATGCAGTTAATTTCACTACATAAGTACCTCCTTTGGTAAAAGTGTGTGAAATAGTTTGAGGTGATTGGTTTCCTTCTATAATAGTTCCGTCTCCAAAATCATACTTATAAAAAACTGCCCCTTTGGAATTATTGAAAAACTTAACTGTATGTGGCGCACAACCCTCATATTCATCTCCGTTTACAACAAGTTCTGGTTCAACGGTATTTGGTGTAATGCGAATCACAAATTCGCTGTTATACGATCCACAATCTGTTTCTGTGATCAATTTTGCAGTAACAGTTTTAGCAACATGAGTATAGTAAGTGTGGTTTACTGGGTCATTATCAGTAGTTACCAAAGTTTCGCCATCGCCAAAATCCCAGTAATAAGTGTTTTTTGAGCCTTTGGTGGTGTTTTTAAAAGCGATGTTTAACGGAGAACAACCCACCGTTTTATCAGGAGAAAAAGTAGTGATTCCGGCTGAAGCGGATACATTTATGGTAACCACAATAGCTTCACCAGCACAACCATTCGAGTTTTCTGGGACGATGGTATAAGTTACTGACTCGGTGCTGTCTCCAGAATTGGTTAAGGTTTCTAAAATTTGATTCAATGGTTTTGGAATTGTGTTTTGGCTGTTGCCCGATATTTTATCGCTTGCTACACTCGTCCACGTATAACTTAAATTAGGAAGATTTGAAGTCAATAAGATGGAAACTTCTTTTCCAGAGCATATTGTTTCATTGCTGGCGACAGCAGATACTTTTGGGACAGGTTTGATGAAAGCCGTAAACGCAAAAGGAACACCTTTACACCCGTTGTAATGTGGCGTAATTAAATAAGTTACCGATCCTTCTTGATCTGGTTGAACACAGTTTAAAATATCTTTGATGTTTCCCGTCCCAGAAGCTGAAAACCCGGTTGCATTGCTTGAACTTTCAACTTCCCAAGTAAAAGTGCTGCCTTCTACAATTGCAGTTGGCTTGTAACTAATGCCAGTTCCGGTGCAGATGGTTTTGTTTACCAGACTGGTTATTCTGTTTTCTGGGTTGATTTTGATCAACATTACATCCTCTACCAAATCA
>DASSWV010000030.1:0-2373 GCA_035704545.1 Pelobium sp. | reverse complement strand
AATCTGGCGTCCTAACCCCTAGACGAACGGGCCATAAAAAAGAGGTGTCTTTCAAACTCTTTTAGGTAGCGGGGACAGGACTCGAACCTATGACCTTCGGGTTATGAGCCCGACGAGCTACCAACTGCTCCACCCCGCACTATATTTTAATATCTTACAAAAACAATCTTCTTGTAATATTCTTTTTAAGAAATTGATAACTGCTTGAGTTTTATGTATCCCGTAGGGGATATATAATTATATTTAAAATGCTGATTTTAGATATCCAAGTCAAATTTTTAACGCACCGAACCATGCGTCTCTTTCTTCTAAACTGCTTTCAGCTCTTTTCAAATACCGTTCGGCAAAAGTAGTAAATCTTATTGTTTAAACAAGTAATCAATTAAAATTTTCAAAATAATTTTGTTTCTTAACTGAATGGGAAATTAATGCTCGCCGTATTAGCTTTTTTGATTTAGTTAACCTTTTTAATCTGACTTAACCTAGCATATAATTCTGAGATGCAAGACTCGTCTAACAACCATTTTGGCTCATCCAGTTCCTCCTTTTTTGGCAACCAGCTATGTGTAATAAATCCATCCTCATCTCGGGAATTTTCCCATGCATAATTCAAGTAGTCTTCAATCGCTCCCAAATATTCGTAATTCTTATCTACCTTATAAAGGGCTTCATATCCTCTGAAAAGAACCGTGACAAACCAAGGTAAATCTATAGCTATCGAAAGATTTTTTTTATGTGAAGCAGCCGAGAAAAATTTAAAACTATCTGATGCTAATTGTTCTGCCTGTTCAAGATATTTCTTTTCACCCGTAAAATGATAAAGCAAGAGATAGCAGATCATCTTTTCATCTCTACCAATACAGTAAAGTATCACCTTAAAAAATTTATTACAAGCTAGATGCAAACTCTAAACAGGAAGCGGTTAAAAATGCTGAGAAATTAGATGCGTTTTAATTTGCTTATAACTCTATTAATCACGAGTACCATTTAAGGCACCCTAAAATCATCCAAAGCTAAAACCCATTGATCTTTTCCACATCGGTTGCATGTCAAATGAGTTCTCTCAACTTCCACTTGGCAAATATTAGCACAAAATTTACAAGCGTATTTTTTACCGATGTTAAAAAGCGAAACAGTGTTGTTAAAGTGGTGCGGTAAAACAGGTAAGCCAGGTCGTACGTTTTCATCCTTGAAAAAGAAAACGCTAATCTGTCCGTTAGTTTCCAAAATCGCTAAATCTACCTGTCCAATATGCGTTACATTTCGCAACCTTAGCTCTGCAAAAAACTCATCTTGTGCCAATGAACCTTTTTCAAACTTATCAATTGCAAACTCGCCATCCTCAATTAAGTAAGTGGCTGTACACTCTAGCCAATGTTCAATTTTTTTAAATCTGGAAATAAGAAAAGTTGTTAAACGATAGAGTATCAGAATAAAAATAAAAACAGAGATGGTGGGCAACAAACCCACATCCTCATAAAAAAGTGGGTCTCCGGCAGCAGAACCTAAGGTTAAAATAATTACTAGTTCAAATATAGAAAGTTGTTTTATGCCCCGTCGCCCAGCAAGTCTAAGTACTGTTATTGCAACAATAAACATGATTACACACCTAAACAACACCTCCAATAAAAAGCTGTAAGGGAGCCCGTCCATTAACATGCGATCCAATTCAAATATTTCTTTCATCGGAAGCGCTTAAATCATTCCACCGTCTGTATTAGACTCTACAAATGGAATTTCTCTAGTTTCGTCTGGTTTATTGGTAAAATCAGATAATAACCAAACTATAAATACTGCTATGGTTAAACCGCCAACATAGTTTCGGGCAAGCTCTCCTTCTGTACTATCCACATAAAAGGTTATTGGCACTAAAAATAGCGAAATAACAAGTTCAACATAGCCATGAACTTTTAATGGAATAAACCTTACTAAACCAAACTCATAATGGGTACAAACAGATAGTGATAAATACACCACACCCAATCCGTAAACAAAACCTGAAGTGGTAGGGGGCAAGCCGAATAAGCTTGGCGATAACCATAAGAATAGCACCAGCAAATAATCTATAATTCCGTGGATTTTCGAATTTATTTTCATATTAAAGAATTTATTTTTCTACTGGAACACAAACAATTAACGTACCTAAATTTTAATTCCTAAGAAATTGACTAATTCGGCCTACTTCATTTATAGCCCATAAAAACCCGATACAATTTACGCTTCTCAGTTTTTTTATCCACGTTAAATACTTATTATACTTTTTTATTTATTAGCTTTAAACTAATATTGGTTTCCAATAACCATTTAAAAACCATACGAAATCCCATGTCAGATCAAAATTACGATGCTATTGTTATAGGATCCGGTATATCC
>DASSWV010000008.1:0-2639 GCA_035704545.1 Pelobium sp. | reverse complement strand
CCAGGCTGGCGAGTTTAATGCCTTGTGGCGTATGAGCAAATAGCCCGAGCGATTTTTCTGCGTAAACGCCCTCATTGAAAGTACAAGTGAAAAGTTCAAAGTAAAAAGTATAGATTTAATAATTCCAATCCTTCAGTATTGCCACTCCATCATTCACTCATTCTATCCTTCACTCATTCTATCCTTCACTCATTCTATCTTTCACTCATTCCATCCCTTTCCCCAACAAAATCATTACCGTAAAAAAACAAAAGCTAACAATTAACGTTGAGAAGAAAGATAAAATTTTAATACATTAGCAGGGTAAAATTCGCAAAATAAGTAGATATGAATATTGATAAAAACGAGTTCCGTAAATATGCCGTAAAGCACCATAGAATAGGTGGTTTACACGTTGATAAATACATAAACCAAACCGAAGGTGTTTTAAGACCGAGCGGGATGACGCCTTATATTATTGAAGAACGCCAGCTGAACGTAGCGCAGATGGATGTTTTTTCGAGGTTGATGATGGATAGAATTATCTTTTTAGGAGATGCTATTTATGACCAGAATGCAAATATTATACAAGCACAGTTGTTGTTTTTGCAATCTGCAGATGCCAACAGAGATATCCAGATTTACATTAACTCCCCAGGTGGTTCTGTATATGCAGGTTTAGGTATTTATGATACCATGCAATATATTTCGCCAGATGTAGCAACCATTTGTACAGGTATGGCGGCTTCTATGGGTGCGGTTATTATGTGTGCCGGAACAAAAGGCAAGAGAGCGGCTTTGCCTCATGCTAGAATTATGATTCACCAACCATCGGGCGGGGCGCAAGGTGTGGCTTCTGATATGGAGATTAATTTACGCGAGATGTTGAAGCTTAAAAAAGAGCTTTATGACATTATTGCCAAACACTCTGGCCAGACTTACGAATGGGTTGAGAAAGCATCAGACAGAGATTACTGGATGAAAGCAGAGGAAGCGAAAGAGTATGGCATGGTTGATGAGATTTTGGAACCGAATAAAGAAAAAAAATAGACGATGAGTAAGAGTGTGAAAGATATAAAATGTTCTTTTTGTGGAGCGGGAAAGCAGGATAGCTTAATGCTGATTGCTGGCTTGGATGCCCATATTTGTGATAAATGTGTGCAACAGGCCAACGAAATTTTAGGCGAAGAGTTAAGCTTAAAGAAAGGGAAGAATATGAACTCTGTCCTTACTTTACTAAAGCCATTAGAAATTAAGACACATTTGGACCAATATGTTATTGGTCAGGATGATGCAAAAAAAGTACTGGCAGTAGCAGTTTATAATCATTACAAACGTTTAAACCAAAAGATTGGCAAAGACGAGGTAGAGATTGAAAAATCCAACATTATGATGGTGGGCGAAACCGGTACGGGTAAAACCTTATTGGCAAAAACAATTGCCAAGATTTTGAATGTGCCTTTTTCTATTTGCGATGCTACCGTTTTGACCGAAGCTGGTTATGTAGGAGAGGACGTGGAAAGTATTTTAACACGTTTATTGCAAGCTGCAGATTATGATGTGAATGCGGCCGAACGTGGCATTGTTTATATTGATGAAGTAGATAAAGTTGCTCGTAAAAGCGATAACCCATCGATCACCCGTGATGTTTCTGGAGAAGGTGTACAGCAAGCTTTGTTGAAAATTTTGGAAGGAACTATTGTGAATGTTCCACCACAGGGAGGTAGAAAGCACCCCGATCAAAAAATGATTCCGGTAAACACCAATAACATTCTGTTTATTTGTGGAGGTGCATTTGATGGCATTGAGAAAAAGATTGCCAACCGTTTAAGAACACAAACGGTAGGGTATAAAGTAAAGGCAGAGGATAGTGATGTGGATATGAAAAACCTTTACAAATACATTACCCCACTTGATTTAAAGTCTTTCGGAATGATTCCCGAGCTGATTGGTCGTGTGCCGGTAATTACACACCTGAACCCGCTTGACCGTGAGACTTTGTTGAGTATTTTGACTGAACCTAAAAACTCATTGGTGAAACAATATCAAAAACTTTTTGAATACGAGGAGATTACCTTAGAGTTTAAAAAGGATGTTTTTGAATTTATTGTAGATAAAGCAATGGAGTTTAAATTAGGAGCTAGAGGCTTACGTTCAATTTGTGAAGCCATTATGATAGATGCCATGTTTGAAATTCCTTCGCAGAAGCAGAAAACAAAAAAAACTGGTGATTGATTTAGCTTACGCCCAAGAACAGTTTGAAAAGTCAGATCTTAAAAAATTAAAAGTAGCATAATTAAAAAACCTTCCGAAAAACCGGAAGGTTTTTTTGCTTTAGACCGGTTGGAGGTAAAATATAAACGTTATGAATTTGTAGCGTTTTAAACCGACTGCATTACTTCTAAATGCTTCATCACCGCTCTAATCTCTCCGTAAGAAATTTCGTTCCCTAAGGCTTCTTTGGTTTGATTGATAGAAATTGGCTTCGTTTCTGTAATGTAATCGGTGATTTTAACGACTTTTTCTTTGTCTATAAATTCTGATACGGAAATTTCTCCACTTTCTATATAGTGCGTTAAATGGGTTTCAATTGTAGAAGCCACAAAGCCTCTTTCTTTTGCAATTTCTTCAACAGATTTGCCTTGTTTAAATAGGTCTAA
>DASSWV010000584.1:0-2738 GCA_035704545.1 Pelobium sp. | reverse complement strand
AAAGAAATCTTTAGGGATATTGTTTAGGGTATAACGTCTGAGTTCTTGCTCTAAAACTGCTAAATCCTGAATCTGGTTTAAAAACCAACGGTCAATTTTAGTTGCCTTACGGATAGATTCTACGGGGACGCCCATTCTCATCGCATCCTTTATAGCAAAAAGTCGGTCCCAACTTGGGTGCTCCAACTTGTGCATAATATCTTCAATATTACGGTTCTGCTTTCCGTCTGAGCCTAAACCTGCTCTGCCAATTTCTAAAGACTGACAGGCTTTTTGTAGTGCTTCTATAAATGAACGGCCAATTCCCATTACCTCGCCCACAGATTTCATCTGTAAACCAAGTTCTGTATTTGCACCTTTAAATTTATCGAAATTCCAACGAGGGATTTTCACAATGACGTAATCTAAAGTAGGTTCAAAATATGCTGAAGTAGTTTTTGTGATCTGATTTTCTAGCTCATCCAGGTTGTAACCGATAGCCAATTTAGCCGCGATTTTAGCGATTGGGTAACCTGTTGCTTTTGATGCTAACGCAGATGAACGAGAAACACGTGGGTTAATTTCGATAGCGATGATGCTTTCATCAGCAGGATTTACCGAAAACTGTACGTTACAGCCTCCAGCGAAATTCCCGATAGCCCGCATCATTTTGATGGCCTGGTTACGCATATCTTGGTAACAACGGTCAGATAATGTCATTGCTGGAGCAACCGTAATAGAGTCTCCGGTATGGATACCCATTGGGTCGAAGTTTTCTATGGAACAAATGATGATAACGTTATCTTTATTATCACGCAGAAGCTCCAATTCGTACTCTTTCCAGCCTAAAACTGCTTGCTCAACCAACACTTCGTGAGTTGGTGAAGCTTGCAATCCGTGAGAAAGCGCTGCATCAAAATCTTCTTTTTTATGTACGAAACCACCTCCGTAACCTCCTAATGTGTAGGAAGGACGAATTACCAAAGGAAAACCAATTTCTTGTGCGGCTTCTTTACCTTCTAAAAACGAGTTTGCAATTTTAGATTTGGCAACCCCGATACCTATGTCAACCATTAACTGACGGAAAGCCTCGCGGTTTTCTGTTTTCTCTATTGCGGCAGTATCAACACCAATAATCTGTACACCGTATTTTTCCCAAATACCGCGTTCTTCTGCTTCAATAGCCAGGTTTAAAGCGGTTTGTCCGCCCATGGTTGGCAATACTGCATCAATGTGGCGTTCTTGTAAAATTTCTTCTAAAGACGCAACAGTTAAAGGTTTTAAATAAACATGGTCTGCAATCACCTCATCTGTCATGATGGTTGCAGGATTGGAATTGATAATGGATACCTCGATTCCTTCATCTTTTAAAGATAAAGAAGCCTGAGAACCGGCATAATCAAATTCACAAGCCTGACCAATGATAATAGGTCCTGAACCGATGATTAAAACTGATTTAATGGAGTTATTTTTTGGCATGGCGTAAGTTTAAGGGGATTTTACGCTTTGTATCAAAACAAAAATCCCGACTTGTTTGTCGGGATGCAAAGATAGGTATTGTAAAGTTTTTTTTAGTATAAAATTTAGATTTTTATTCCTGTCACCGGGGTTATTAGCGTGGTGTATTCTCAAACGATAAAAACAAGCTGGTCTGGTTCTGTGGTTTCTACTCAGAAGCATTTCAAATATCTGCAAGTTTTATGATTTAAAAGCAAGGAAACTTATAAAGAATCCAATAATTAAAAAGCATTTAATATATTGAAATTCAATATATTAAATGCTTTAAAGAACAACAAATTACTTTGTTTAGACCTTCAAACACACAATTAAATAGCAATTTGAAAGCTATACCATTCTTAGCAATCCCATGAATGTTTGGTTTGTGGATATACTTACAGAGATCAAATCTAAATTGCCAATAACCAAGATAATCAGCAGGAATAACGAAAATATTAGGTAAAAATGATTGAGATTTAACCAATTGATTACAAACCAAGAATACTAAGCTATAGGAAAGTAAAAATAGCTTTCCCAATCATTTTATACCTAATTTTATTTAATCTTATAAACAAGACTGTGGAACTAATTTGGTGTATTGCTGTTTTTTGTGATTACCAACCTGTATTTTGGATTAAATTTGAATTCTTGTTAATTTCTGCCTGTGGTATAGGATAAAAGTTCATTCGGTCTTCAAAAGGTCTAACTTCAAGTAATTTTTTCTCAAAAACAAAACCGTTACCCACAGTGGCTGGTGTGATCTCCATTTGATAAATATCTGTAGTTTGCTGACCTATTTTCCAGCGGCGCACATCCCAAAAACGGTGATCTTCAAAAGCCAGTTCTACCATACGCTCGTTACGCAACTTCTGTCTGAAATCTTCTTTACTCATACCTGCTGGGAAGTTAGGCATCCCTGCTCTTAACCTTACCTGATTTACAGCTTCAAGCGCAGTTGTTCCGAAGGTTGAAGCATCTTCTGGGCCATACGCTTCATTCATTGCCTCTGCATAATTTAAAAGTACTTCACCATACCGAAACAGAACCCATGCATGTTCTCTGGTGGTAGTATTAGTTGGCAATAAATTAATGATCTCAATAACATGTTTCTTAAGATAGTATCCTGTTTTTGTAGCATTTGTTATGGGCTTGCCATTTGCGCCTCCAACATAACTCTGCACAGCTTGTCCTTTCCAGGTAGAACCATTTATTATAATAGTTTTCTGCAGTCGTAGGTCTCTTCCTGCATAAGGATCCATAGG
>DASSWV010000546.1:0-5544 GCA_035704545.1 Pelobium sp. | reverse complement strand
GATTGATCACCAATGAAACCCCATGATGCCCGAAGTTTTGCAAAACTCACGATAGGTTCTATACTTTCCATAAAATTTTCTTTCGAAATTACCCAACCCGCAGAAGCGCCTGGATAGGTTCTCCACCGTAGTTTTTCGGTGAATATAGATGTACCATCGCGTCTCAGCGTACCTTCAAGAAGATATTTGTCATCAAACGCATAGTTAATCCTACCGAAAAATCCTGCTTGGGAATTCCAAGATGACCCTCCGCCAGACTCTTGTATTCCTGGAGAGAAGTCAAATTGTGGATTTTCGGCATTTATTAAGTTAGTTCTATTAGAAAATTGATTGGAAGCTTCAAACGCAACAATATTTGTACCTAATATAAACTTAAACTGGTGTTTCTTTAAGTCAAGTCTATAGTTAGTTAATGCATTAAGCGTATTTCTGACAGACGTACTACTAGCTTGATTAAAATACGTATTTTCTTTTAATACATGGTCTGTTAATGGAAAACGATAGGCTGGCATCCCGCCTGAATCGGTAACATTTCCATTTTCATCTACATACACTTGACCATTTTCATCTCTAAGTGGCTCAACACCATACCAATGTGTACGAGCTTGAACGTAAGGAACAGATGAAGTGATCAAATTGTTCTCTGTAGTATATGCATAATCAGCTACCACATCCCATGCTTTGGTCAAATTAAGTGTTCCACCCAAGGTCATGTTCAAAAACTTCTCATCACGAATTTGATCATTTGACATACGAGCAGAAAAAGCGGGGTCTATCAAATCAGCATCTTGTTCTTTGACATCAATTGGAAACAAACGGCTCCAACGATATAGGTATAACCAAGGATCTGCTCCAAAACCAAGTGTATTAAGAGAAGTCGGGTTGCGTTTTGTTGCACCCGCATATCTCGCTCCGCCACGCAACGTTAGATTTTCCGTAACTTTAGTAGTGATAGACAACGCTGGTGTAATTCTTTTATAATCGTCATGTTTTGCAGGTTTCATCATACCTTCTTGCCCCAGATAGCCTACACTTAGGTTATAGCTAGTATTGCCACTTTTACCGTTTAGACCAATATTATGGATCTGAGATAAGGCGTTATCCTTAACCATTGCCTCTACTGGATCATAAATTCTATAGCCAAATTTCTGAGTACCGTCCCAGAACCAATCACGTCCATACACAACTGGGTCGTTGTTACCAACTACACCGCCATATTTGGTCTCCCATTCTCTTATTTTTTCTAAACTTGTTCTATCCACACGCCAAAAACCTCCAGCAGGGCCTACTTGCCTCATGTTTTCATGTGCATCTACAGAATATTCTAAACCGTCAATACCGGCAATGTCAATCGGTTTGAACGGAGATTGTACAACAAAGTTGTTGGAATAAACAAATTTGCTTCCATCCACCTTCGCTCCTTTTTTTGTAGTGATCAAAATCACCCCAAACGCCGCTTTAGCACCGTAAATTGCACTTGATGCCGCATCCTTTAATATAGTAATGTTTTCAATATCGTTTGGATTTATAAATTGAATACTTGGGATTTCTACGTTATCTACCAGTATGAGCGGGCTGCTATTACCTTGGATTGAACCTACTTGCCCACGTATTCTGATAATAGGATCAGAACCTACCTCGCCACTAGGCACCACTACAGAAAGCCCAGGCACTGCGCCCTGTAAACCTCTACCTACGTCGGCTATGGGGCGGTTACCAAATACTTTCTCTACATTTACGGAAGTGATGGCACCGGTTAAACTTTCTTTCTTTTGTGTGCCGTAGCCAACTACAACCACTTCATCAAGACCCGTAGCATCGTTCAATAATCCCACGTTGATTGTGTTACTTGTACCAACTGTTTTTTCAACAGTTTTCATACCAATAAAAGTGAATATCAAGGTTGCATTTTCGGGTACTGATATGGAATAAGTTCCATCAATATTGGTTTGAGTTACTTTTGTTCCACCTTTAAGTGATACCGTAACTCCTGGTATGGGCATTTGGTCTTCAGCTGCGGTTACTTTTCCAGTAACTGTTTTTTCCTGTGCAAAAGTTTGCATGGAAAACAACAAGAGCCCAAAAGCCACAGCAATTAGTTTCAATCTCATAATTGATTTTGTTTAAGAATTTAAATCAGTTTGACACAATAATTGGTTTATCTAGACAAGGTAAAAAAATAAATTGAATATTTGCGTTTTTATGCTGGTTTTTTTTTACAAACACAAAAAAACGCAAATATTACCGGTTCTATAATGTTTTATTGTTTGACTAATTTACTGGTTTGTAGTAATTGACCGTCCTTTAGGATTCTCAAAACATAAATACCCGTATCTAAACTACTAATGTTTAACCTATTACCCTCAAGCATTGAACTGATGTTAAGCTCAACACCGCTAGTAGTAAACAATTGTAGCGTAACACCGCTCATATCCGCACCGCTAATGTCAACATAGTCAATTGCTGGGTTAGGATATACTGTAAATTTGTTAGCAGAAAGCGTATTGCTTACATATTTAATATCAGAATACTCAAATTTACCATCTTTATCAACCTGTTTTAAACGGTAGTATGTTGTACCGTTACTTGCTGATTTATCTTCGAAATTGTAGGATAATGTGCTAGTGCTATTTCCATTAGCTTTAGAAGCTACAAAACCAATTTTACTGAAAGTAACTCCGTCAGTACTGCTTTCCACATCAAAACCTAAACTGTTGCTTTCTGAGCTTGTTGTCCAGTTTAAGCTGTTTTGGTTGTTGGTAAATGATGCTGCGAAAGAGGTTAGGGTAACTGGAAGGGTTCCGGCTGGATCAAACTCTAGAGTATAAGCTGAAATTGCATTTCTAGTAACTAATTGATACATTTTAAATTCGTATGTAGGATTGGTAATATCTGCTGCTTCAACTATATTCTTAGAAAAAACAATATCCGATTGACCGCCATTACCTGATACATAGGTATATGCACCATCAGATAAAGTACGCACTAACTCAAAGCTGGCGTTATCGCTTAAATCTGTGCCAGTAATTTTAAAAATTTTGACATTTTTTGCACCATCTGTACTACCGCCTGTAGTTGCCAAATAGCCCTGCCCTGAAATGCTAAAATATTTTAATTGAGAAAAGTTATTAGGAGCTGTCTGGTCGTGAATAATTGTAGGAATAGTTGAAGCACTATATGTACCAGTGCCAGAATTGTATTTAAAAAACTTTCTTTCTACACTTGTTGTATTATGAGAAACAAAAAAGTCTGAGTTACTTAAATTTGTAGCATTTGGTATAACGGAAAGTGAGCAAAAACCAATCCCACCTCCTAAATCAACAGAACGTACAAAATCTATGTTTGCCCCATTTCTTTTATAAATATATACTACACTTGACCCGGAACCAGTAATAAAGAAGGTTGCATCAGCTCCAGAACCTACCACATCAAAAGCTTCTCCCATTCTAGGATACCCAGTCATACCATCTGGGTAAGGAAAACTTATAGCAACAGGAGTAGAGTTTTCGTCTAACATATAACTACCAGTTATAACTACACCTGTGGAGCTGAGTCCAGAAGCTAGCTTCATATCAACAGAATAAATTTCACCTGTTTCAGTCGCTCTAATTTTAGTGTTCTTATAGCCAACACTTGCAGTTGTAATAGTTTTAATAAATGCTCCGGTTTCTGCATTCAAAACATCTAGTGTACCAACTTCTCTTGTAGCAACATAAAGCCTTGGCCCAATTGGGGTAGCAGAACCAGTTATCACTCCTCCAGGGAAATAAGCCACAGAATAAGTAAGGCTTGAAGCTGTAAATGAACCTACTCCAGCAGTAGATAAAACTTGCCAATCAAATGTTTGCGCATTCGCTCCTATACTGATAAAAGCAAGCATAAAATAAAGTAATGATTTTTTCATAATAATTAATTTTAAATGGTTGATAAATTTTGAACTTAAGTGCTTTTTTATAGCACAATTATTTTTGCCCGAATAAGGTAATTCCTTTAGCCTGATGATGATTGGCGATATCTATAAATGCGTTTTTTTGCTGTTGTGGAGTTTGAGACCTTACTGGCCAGTCGATATTTGAAAACGTAGTAACCCAAGCACCTCTCAGTTCCCTTTTTGGGTTCTGTTGGGCATATCCTTCATTTAAAGCGATAAAAATCAATGCGTATAAAATAACACTTGACTTCATAGTAAATTGGTTTATAGGGTAATAGTACGAAAAATAAAATCAAATACGCAATATTATGCAAGTTTTAAATTTAAAAACGTAAAAAACCGCAAATTTTTTACGTTCAGGCAACAACCTTAAATGGATACGCTTAAGAATGTTCCGTAAAATCTGAAGTTGCGAATACGAATTTTAAAGCTACGATTTACGAACTGACTGATTTTGACACCCTCTTCAAAACACCAAACATGTTAACTTACCGTCCATAGTGCTAACTACCACCTGATCTTTACTAATTGGTTTAATGGTGTTAATTAAGCAGTTTGATACTTTATACTTCCACAGAACCGAGCCATCGCGTTGGTGTAATGCAACAGCAAGCCCAGAGTGGGTAGGAACAAATATTTTGTTATTGTAAGTAGTTATCGCGGCAGGATTAAGCTCGTAAGGTAACTGCAAAGATGATCGCCAATTGATGTTAAAATCGTTTGTTTGTGTAGAAGCACCAAAAACTTTCCCGTCCATGGTTTTAGCATACACTAGCTTTTCGTCTTCAGATAAACCCATCGATTCCCTCACTCTATTATTTTGCAAGGTTTCTCTCCAAATTACTTTGCCATTTTCGGCATCGAAAGCAGTCATATAACGATCAGGAGCAACAATGAACACTTTCCCATTAGTAGCAACTGGCTTGCAAGCTGCCGGAGAATACATTCTATTTGTGGAACCATTTGTCCACTTCCACACTTCTTTCCCAGTTAATGCATCTAGTGCGTAAAAATAGTTTCCCCAACTACCAAAATATATTTTGCCTTGATAAGCTAAAGGGCTTGTGACTACAAATCCCTCAACATTTGGATAGTCCCAGACTAAAGTTCCATCATCGAAGAACAAAGCTCTAAAATGCCCATCCGACCCTCCAAAATAAACCTTTCCGTCGGCCACGAAGGGACTCCCTAAAATTGCTTTCGGGGTTTTATACTTCCATTTCAGCTTTCCGTTTCTAGCATTTAAACAATAGATGTTTCCATCAGAAGAGCCCACCACCACATGCTTCTTATAATAAAATGGGGTGCTGTATATTTTTCCTTTGGTAGGGAAACTCCACTGTTTTGCTCCACTATTTTTGTTCAAGGCGAAAATCTCTCCTTTGGTATTTGCTGTAATCAATAAGTGTTTAAAAACTGCTATACCCACACCAATATCACTACTATCCTGAAACTCCCATTTTATTTTTACTTGTGGATAGTTGTTGTTTACTTTAAAGTTGGGTCTGGGATAATTTTGATCAGTTTGTTGGAAATTATGGTCTTTAAGGTCTAGTTTTAACCAAGTATCTTGAATTGTTGTTAAGGGCCTTTTGGTGGCAAAAACAGCCTGC
>DASSWV010000534.1:0-2330 GCA_035704545.1 Pelobium sp. | reverse complement strand
TGATATATTTTTTTGAGATGAAAGCTACACGCTATCTCTTAACAAGATGTCTTGTTGTTCAAAATATGCTATAAAAAAAGCCCCGAAACTAACATTTCGAGGCTTTGGAAATTGGTGTAATTAATTAATCTTTCAGTGTGGGTATAAATTTAGACAATGATTTGTGATGCCTTACCAACGGCAGTAATTCAGGTTTTTTGCAACAAATTTATTATCTGTTTTTATCTTAGAAGCCCTGCGATATTTTCAAAAACACATTTTGTTTAACTCAAAAATAAAGCATGAAATTTCACAATTTGAATTTAAACGACTTTTACACATTAGTCAGTAGGTGTAAGCGACAAACTTGTGGCCTGCGCTTCAGTGTATTTATCTACATTGTACATTACAAATCGGTTAATAAAATGATGGGCAGAACGAGCAGATATAAACACAGAATAAATCCCTGGTTTATCAATTGTGGCAAAAATTTCATACGCCACTTTATCGTTTGTTTTAGCTCGCCAAGTCCAGTCGGTTGTATTATTACTATATACCTTAAACCAACCGCCTGATCCCGCACCTGTTGGGCAGTTATCAGTGGCAGGGTCACTCCCAAGAGTGCATTTGCCATGTGGCAAAACCACATGCTTATCTTTTGGGTTTTCCGCAAAAAAAGATTCAACACCGGCTATCTTAAGCCAGCTATCGTTTTCTTCTGTTGGCACCGTACCTTCTCCAACCTTACAATGCCAAAGAAACCGGTAAGTTCCGGCTAAACCAATTTTTACTTTGTACTCTAATGGCTTATTACCGGGAGCATTAAGAAATTCTGCACCAGAGTATACGTACTCAATATTTTGTCCGTTTAAAGTGGTGGAAGCCTTATTCCAAGTAGATATTTTCGCATTCGACTCCATCTCCACAATAGCTATATCTTTTTCAACCCAGTCAATTACAACTTCTGCTTCTTCTTTTTTCGTTTGTTTTTTACCCTTTTTACAAGCGGTGCACAAAGATGCCATTGCAAGCGATAATGCAAGAATAGTTTTATAATTTTTCATGAATAATAATTTATGGTTAATAATAATTGGTCAAATGTTATTGATCTCCCGATGTCATTTCTTTTAAAAGATCAAAAAATGCTTTCTTACGGGGAGAGCTTATACTCCAATTTACAGGCATACTTTGATAACCATAATCAAATCCTTCCTCCTTTAAACGATAATCAAAAAACCCCCAGGAAACATAGGCGCTGGTAGAAGCCACGAAATTATTTAATGGTTTGTCAAAATCAAAGTGATCGTCTTCATTATTGACAATTGGTTTTGGCGTGTAGCTTTCTTTATTACGGATGGTATTAGCCATGTTATTTAGCCCGGCAGGTTGTTTTACGCCATTACCATGTATTAATATAAAATCAGCAACTTCAATTACAGGGTCGTTAGGTATAGATCCACCATTAAAGCTGGTACTTACTAACAGTTTATAATTACCACGCTTATGGCTTTGCGCCCGTTTAATTAATTCAGCCACTCGGGCTTGTTTAATAATACTATGATCGTATTTACTATTGTTGCATTCATTAGCAATTTCGATGATCACATTCTTATATCCTTTATCTAAAACCCAGTTAATGCTATTATCAACTGCTTTAATTACAGATGCTTCATCTTTAATGCGATCGTCTTGCCCAAAATAGAAAACTCCTAAAATTACAACCATACCCAATCGATCTGCCTTTTCAATAATTTGAGACAAGCGATTCATATAATCCTTTCTTAAATCGCCATTCTCATCAATGGCTGTATTAATCCAGGGCTGGTTTCTAGAATATCCATATGGACTTCCTCCTTGAAGGTTTATGGTAAAAGCCAGCAAGCCGTGATCTGCCCATGAGTCCATAGCAGCCAAAAACTCTCGTGTATTTCTGTTCGCGTCCCATTTACCTGTATCCTCATATTTCCATCTATTACGAGTTTCTGGATTTAAATCATCGTAAATCCCTTGCACCATACGAGCATTTGGAAGCAAACCTTCAATGATGTAATTTCTCCAAGTTTTACCCTTTAACGTAGGCTCTCCATTGATATACCATTTGGCACCCTTAATTTCAACATGGGTTTGTGGTTTGAAACTATCATTTGTTTGGGCGCTCGTTTGAACAGCGCAACATACGACTGCAAAAAGGACAACAGATTGAAACAGATTTTTGATCATCAGATTAAGTTTTATAATGATTAATAAAAATATAACAGGCTTTCTGATACCTGCTCTTTAGGTTATTCACAAGAATACTGGATATGAAAACAATTAGCGTCCAAAAAACTGGTAAAATCGTACTAAAAGGA
>DASSWV010000211.1:0-7148 GCA_035704545.1 Pelobium sp. | reverse complement strand
CTATGTGGTAAATTTGGCAACTGAACCAACTTTTGGTAAAGCTCCTCCTCTATTTTACTTAACTCTTCTTGTAGTGCTTTTACGTCTTCTTTGGATTTTGATGTTTCTGCTTTGATTACTTCTGCTGCTTCTTTTTTTCCGTTGCGCATCAACTCACCAATTTGCTTAGCCGCAACATTACCTTTTGCTAAAAGTTCATCTGCTTGTACTTGAGTGCTTTTGCGCTGATCATCTAATTGAATAATCTGATCAACTAATTCGGTTTGATTGAAATTCTTTACGGCTAAACGCTCTAAAACTTCCTCTTTATTTTCGCGGATATAACTAACTTGCAGCATCTTTTTATTTTTTTACAAATATAGTATTGCGTAATTAGTATTGCGTATTGCAAGGTGATAAATGTAAAGTGGAGAGATAATTTTGATGATATGAACGGCAAACTTTATCTGGTACCTACCCCAATTGGCAATTTAGAAGACATTACTTTAAGGGCTTTGCGCATTTTAAAAGAAGTGGATTTGATTTTAGCAGAAGACACCCGTACATCTGCACCAATGCTCAAACATTTTGAAATCGACCAAAAAGTTTTCGCCCACCACCAACATAATGAACATAAGGCAGTTGCCGAAATTGTAAAGTTTTTAAAAGAAGGAAAAAACATTGCTTTAATTTCTGATGCGGGGACACCGGCTATTTCAGATCCAGGTTTTTTGCTGGTTCGCGAAGTTTTAAAACACGATTTACCAGTTGAGTGTTTACCCGGAGCAACGGCTTTTGTGCCAGCTTTGGTTAATTCAGGCTTACCCAACGATAGATTTACTTTTGAAGGATTTTTGCCCGTAAAAAAAGGCAGGCAAACTCGTTTAAAAGATTTGGTTTATGAGCAACGGACGATGATTTTTTACGAATCGCCACACCGTTTATTAAAAACTTTAGAAGAGTTTATTGAATATTTTGGAGCCAAAAGACAAGCTTCAATTTCTCGCGAACTCACTAAAATGTTTGAAGAAAATGTGCGTGGCACTTTAACAGAGATTAAAACGCATTTTGAAGAAAACATCTTAAAAGGCGAGTTTGTAATTGTGGTTGCAGGAAGTGATAAACCAGCGCCAAAAAAAGACGAAAAATACTACAAATAATGAAAAAACATATTTGGCTGGCTTTACTTTCTAGCTTTTTACTTTGGTTGGCTTGGCCACCTATCCCCTACACTTCTTTTATTTTATTGTTTGCTTTAGTCCCTTTAATGATTGCTTTGCAGGAACTATCAGAAAGTGAAAGCACCAAAAAACCAATATTTCTAATTGCTGGGTTAACGTTTTTGGTTTGGAATACGGCTTCCATTTATTGGGTTTTTAATTCTTTGAACGCAGTGATGCCAACTTTTGCGGCCTGTTTACTGTCTTTAATTCCTTTTGGTTTAGGCGCTTTTTTAATGACTTTGAGTTTTTGGTTTTACCGAAAAATTGTTGCTAAAACTAAACCGTTTATCGCTGATATTTGTTTGATTGGTTTATGGATAAGCTACGAATATTTACACCAAACTTGGGACTTAAAGTTTCCCTGGATGACACTTGGGAACGGTTTCGCAACTTCTACACAGCTGATTCAATGGTATGAATATACTGGAGTTTACGGCGGAACCTTGTGGATTTTAGCAAGCAATATTTTGATTTTTAGGATTTGGAGAAGCGGAAAGTGGAAAGTGGAAGGTAAAAAGTCGAAATCTCTAGCAGTTGCTTTAGGGGCTTGGATTATAATTCCGCTGGCGGTTTCCTTATTTATGTATAATAATTATGAAGAAGAAATAAATCCGTCAAATGTAGTGGTCGTTCAGCCAAATATTGATCCGTACGGAAAAAACTTTACTTACACGCCAGAAGAACAACTGGATAAATTGATAAAGTTGAGCAAAGAAAAAGGACAGGTTAATACTGAGTTTTTCATTTGGCCAGAAACGGCTTTAATCGGGCAAACGGATGAAAACTCATTTTTAAACAGCCAAAACTTTGCAACAGTAACCCAGTTTCTAAATAGTTTTAGAAACGCTACCGTGATTACTGGCGCAGAAACTTATTTGGTTTATCAGAACAAAAAAACGGAATCTGCAAAGTTTGACAAGCAAAGTAATATTTATTGGGATAGCTTTAATACTGCGGTGGCGATTGAAAACTCACCAAAACTGCAATTCTACCATAAATCTAAACTAGTTCCCGGGGTAGAAAAAATGCCTTTCCCTTTTTTATTAGATATTTTAAGTCCGCTTTTTGAGAAATTTGGAGGAACAACCGGAGGTTATGGATCACAAAAAGAACCGAGCAATTTATATGCATCTAGCGGAATTGGCGTTGTACCGGCAATTTGCTACGAATCTATCTGGGGCGATTGGATTGCAAAATCCGTAAATGATGGCGCACAGTTTATAGCGGTAATTACCAACGATGGCTGGTGGGGAAATACAAGCGGCAAAGACCAACATTTAGATTACGCAAGATTGAGAGCGATAGAAAACCGCCGTTGGGTTGCTCGCTCAGCAAATACCGGGATTTCGGCTTTCATCAATCAGCGTGGAGATGTGGTGCAAGAAACTGAATGGTGGAAAGAGGCTGCAATTAAACAGGATATCAACTTAAATTCTGAATTGACTTTTTACACCAAACATCAAGATTGGATTGTTTATCCGTTTTTGGTAATTGGGGTTTTGAGTGTGATTTACTCGGTTTTGATTGGGTTCAAAAAACGAAAAAACGTTTCATAAATGCCTCATTCACTGATTAGATTTCTGTATCTAGGCTAGGGTTTTTCTATTGGGTAATACTTATTCTCATAATCGTCGATTAGTAGACCCAAAATATTAGCTTCCTCACTTTCTGAGGTTCCAATTTCTGCATCAAAAATCTCGTTTAACCTTTTCAAGGCTTTTCTATAATGCGCTTCGTCCTGAATATCAATCATGTTCATTTCATTCCAAATTTAATCAATATTAAGAAAACATACCGTCACGTTGAGGTACGAAACGTCACACCAGCAAAGTCTGCTTATAGAATTTGTTACCTATTTGTGAGATGTTTCACTTTCGTTCAACATGACGATGCTTTTAAACTAAAATTCTGCTTTACAAAGATTTAAATACAACTTCTCCCATCCCATTTTTCTCGTAAACTGCTAAACAAGATTTTTTAAATTTTTCGTCAAAAAAAGGTTCGGTTAAGCTTATAGCGTTCGGAAAAGGCTTCTTCTGTTCAAAAAAATAAACCTTTGTATTACCATATTTGGTGTGAGGCATAAAATCACCATAAGTTCTCATATCTTTAAAATTGGCGGTATCAACCGTAACTAGGTAAGCCCTTAAAATTGGCCCCGTATTCTGCTCATTTCGTACCGAACTTATTTCTTTAAACTTTGTTTTAAGATCTTTTATTCCCGGTTGCGAGATGCTGTTATAAACCATCGCTCCAATTAGAATAACAACTGTTGCGATTAGGATTGTTTTGCGATTAAGGTTTTTCATAGCGAAATGTGCGTTCTGAATTGCAAGTTATTGTTTTTGCCACACAGTTCGCTTTTAATTATCTTCCAATCTATTCGTATATTTTTAACCTCGGTATCCGTGTTAGGGATAGTAGCGACAGCTTTTTTGGCTGTCCTGAGCGGAGTGGAAGGATTAGCAAAAAACTATAGCGGATAGCCCGACCCCGATTTTCATCGGGGAACACCCAAATAAAAGTTACCAAAATGACCTCCTTTAAATTCCAAACCATTTCCCTAGCCCTTTATACCCATCACAAGATGACATATCCATCGAACATTTTACCAGAAAAAGCCTTATTTTTACAAAAATTTATTTTTTAGATGGACGTAGAAAGCACAAAAGCTTTAAAAGGAATATACTGCAATTCGCTGACTCAATACAGCAGATTTTTAACCAAGGAAGTTAATATTGGCGGCGTAAAAATGGGTAAAAAGCAACCTATTCGCGTACAATCGATGACCACCGCTTTCACGATGGACACTGAAGCTTCCATTGCGCAAAGCATTAGAATGATTGATGCAGGCTGCGAATATGTGCGGATCACCGCACCATCTATAAAAGAAGCACAAAACTTAGCCGAAATTAAAAAAGGTTTGGCAAAAAAAGGCTATCACACGCCTATTGTTGCCGATATTCATTTTACACCAAACGCAGCCGAATTAGCCGCCAAGATTATAGAAAAAGTAAGGGTAAACCCCGGAAATTACGCCGACAAAAAGAAATTTGAAGAGATAGATTATACGCCGGAAGCTTATGAAAAGGAATTGGCGAGGATAAAAAAGAAGTTTTCGCCATTGGTGGAAATTTGCAAAGCACACGGAACGGCCATGCGGATTGGCACTAATCATGGTTCACTTTCGGACAGGATTATGAGCTGGTATGGCGATACACCGAAGGGAATGGTGGAATCGGCAATGGAATTTATTAGGATTTGCCGTGAGCTGGATTACCATGAGTTGGTGATTTCTATGAAATCGAGCAATACGCAGGTGATGGTGCAGGCTTACCGTTTGTTGGTGCAAACCATGGTTGCCGAAGGAATGAACTATCCTTTACACTTGGGCGTTACGGAAGCTGGTGACGGCGAAGATGGCAGAATTAAATCGGCAGTGGGAATTGGAACTTTGCTGGAAGACGGCTTAGGCGATACCATTAGGGTTTCTTTAACAGAAGAACCCGAGTTCGAAATTCCGGTAGCGCAAGCTTTAGCACAACGCTATGAGCAGAGAAAATCTGTTTCAGCGGATGCGGTGGAAACACCGGATTTTGAAATTCCGGAAGATTTCTCGCCTTTTGAGTACAATAAAAGGGCATCGGCAGAATTAAATACTTTCATCGGCGGACATCAAGTGCCACGAGTAGTTTTGGATTTATCTGACCAAAACTTAAAAGATGCACAAACTTTAGCACCTGCCGGCTATAATTATTCGCCGATTTTGGATAAATACAATATGGGCGACCAGTCCATAGATTTTGCTTATTTAGGCGATGAATTACCATCGTTCAATTTCCCTGGCAATTTAAAACAGCTTTATAATTATAAAACTTGGCTTTCATTAAAAAGTAAAATGAATTGTCATCCGCTGTTTTCGCTGAAAGAATATTTATCTGCAACGGAAAAAGACAAATCGCTAAATCTTGTTCGGGTTTGTCATAAAGATTTAGATGGCGATGATTTTGCCAATATCCCTTTTGATAAAACTTTGGTTTTTGTTTTGGAAACCAATGAAGAACACGGCATGGCAGATCAAAGAGCTTTCTTTTTTAAATTGATGAATGCAGGAATTGACACGCCAGTAATTGTAAAACGTAGTTATAGTTTTAATGATGCAGATAGTTTAGATCAAAAAGAGTTAAAAACTCAATTATACGGTGCTACTGACTTAGGTGCTTTATTGTTAGATGGTTTGGGCGATGGCATTTGGTTGGATGCACCACAAGTTTCTACAAAGTTTAGGGTTTCTACCTCTTTCGGGATTTTGCAGGCTACCCGCTCACGTATCTCTAAAACGGAATATATCAGCTGTCCAAGTTGCGGACGTACACAGTTTGACTTGCAGGAAACCACGCAGATGATCCGTAGTAAAACCGATCATTTAAAAGGTGTAAAAATTGGGATTATGGGTTGCATTGTAAATGGCCCCGGCGAAATGGCTGATGCCGATTATGGCTATGTGGGTACTGGTCCGGGCAAAATCACTTTATACCGCAGTAAAGAAGTGGTAAAGAAAAACGTAAACTCTGAACATGCTTTAGACGAACTGATCAATATTATAAAAGCTGACGGGGTTTGGGTGGAGAAGGAAGTTTAGGGGAGGAAGTTTAGAGTGGAAAGTCTAAAGTAAAAAGTCAATTCGGGAGCTCTCTAAAAAAATAAAAGATGAACAAAACAAGAATGGAGGCTTTTAGTGATGGTGTTTTGGCCATTATTATTACCATTATGGTTTTAGAAATTAAAGTCCCACATGGTGCTGAATTTGCTGATTTAAAACCTTTGATTCCAGTTGTTTCAAGTTATGTATTGAGTTTTATTTACGTGGGGATTTACTGGAACAATCACCACCACATGATGCACACGGTTAAAAATGTGAGTGGCGGAATTTTATGGGCAAACCTACATTTACTTTTCTGGCTGTCTTTAATTCCTTTTGCTACTGGCTGGCTGGGGGAAAACCATTTAACTGCGCTGCCATTGGCGCTCTATGGTTTTGTTTTGTTGATGGCCGCAATTGCTTATTGGATTTTACAAAGTATCATCATCAAACAACATGGTAATCATTCAATTTTGGGTAAAGCCGTAGGAAAGGATTTAAAAGGAAAAGCTTCTCCAATTATTTACACTTTGGGAATACTGGCTTCATTTTGGGTAAGCTGGCTAGCCATTACTTTGTATGTTGTAGTTGCCTTAATGTGGTTAATTCCGGATAAAAGGATTGAGATTATTTTAACGCACCAGAAGGTGGAATAACCAAATTAAAACAAGTCGTTTGGATTTAGTTTCAAGAAATCCTGCCATGGCAAACCGCCGTTTCCTATCATCAAAACTTTATCCGGCTGGTACATCTTACTAAAAGCATTCATCCCGCCTGTGTTTTTGGTACTGTTAGTTTTCACTTCCAAGCCTATTACTTTTCCTCGTTTTTCTAACACAAAATCCAATTCCTCGTTTCTATGTCGCCAATAATAGACTTTAAAGTTATGGGTTAAACCCGAATTAATTAAATGACTCCCAATTGAGGATTCTACCATACGCCCCCATTCTTCCTTTTTGGTTAAGATCTCATCAAAATACTCAATCCGTTGGGCGCTGATTAATGCATTATTATGCACCTGAAATTTGGGACTAGATGACCGCTTTCTGATTACATCAGAGGCGTACTTTTCAATCCCAGCCAACAAACCAGCTGTATCCAAAAGTTCCAAATAATTAGAAAGTGTTGTGGTATTTCCTGCATCTTGCAACTGCCCCATTATTTTTGTAAAAGAAAGTATCTGGCCCGAATACAAACAACCCAATTCGAATAAGCGTTTCATTAACGCAGGTTTATCAATCCGCGTAAGCATTAAAATATCTTTGGATATACTGGTTTCAATCAAAGCATTGTTGACGTAATTT
>DASSWV010000523.1:0-3668 GCA_035704545.1 Pelobium sp. | reverse complement strand
ATGGAAAGAGAACATCCGTAAAGAGCACTCCCTAAAATTGAGTGAAATTACCTATACTAATTCGTCAAATGTTTCTCAAGAGTATCAGTTGAGAGCGGATACAGTTATCGGTTTGCAGCGAGTGATTGATGACCAATTGATATTTGGACCTACCTACAGTTATACTTATACTACCACAGCAGAAGCACAAAAGAAAAACACTTTTTATTTTAAAGGTCAGGTTGATTTGGCAGGAAACATTACCGGTTTGATCAATAAAGGAGACGTATTAAATGGCGATACAGCTCGCGTATTTGGCGTTCCGTTTAGCCAGTATTTGAAAATAGAAAGCGATTTTAGGCACTATTTCAAGTTTGGCGCAAAATCAACAATTGCTAGTCGGGTAATTACCGGTTTTGGCTACTCTTACGGCAACTCTTCGCAGTTGCCATTTATTAAACAGTTTTTTATTGGAGGAACAAACAGCTTAAGAGGTTTTAGAGCAAGATCTGTAGGGCCAGGGACTTTTACAGAAGTTGCTGAACCTGATTCCTTTTTACCAGATCAATCTGGTGATATAAAGTTAGAGCTCAACACCGAATATCGCTATGATTTTACCTCCATTTTTAAAGGAGCTTTGTTTGTAGATGCTGGAAATATTTGGTTATTAAACAATAATCCTGAAAAACCTGGAGCCGCCTTTAGCAAAGAATTTATAAACGAACTCGCTGTTAATACAGGTGCTGGTGTACGTTTAGACTTATCTTTTTTAATTTTACGATTAGATTTAGGCTTCCCGATAAGGAAACCTTATTTGCCTAAAGGCGATAGATGGGTGTTTAATGATATTAAATTCGGGAATAAGGATTGGCGAAAAGAGAATTTAGTATTTAATTTAGCTATTGGGTATCCGTTTTAGGTGTTTTTTAACCACAAAGGTCACAGAGGATTTTAAAAAGTGCACAAAAAATTTGGGTTGAAGAAAAAAACCACGATTGTGTTTTAACCGCAGAGGTCACAGCGCTAAGTGGCTTGGCATTTGAACGGTTGCCTAAAAAAAACTTAAACGTACCGTCTGTAATATTGCCAAGGTAAAAAACATAATCGCAATACTTTTATTAATTATCTTATTGCTAAAAGAAAACCTATTCTGAATATACTGCGCAAAACGCCCGAACAGATATAAGCACATAAAAGAGCCTGCGGAAGCTCCAATTGCAAAAATAACTAAACCCAAACCTGCAGTTGTAATCCAATTATGAGCAATTAAGTAAGTCCCGCCGATGGTCCAAAACGGGATGATCATTGGGTTAAAAACACCCAAAATAATGCCTGTTTTAATGCTATCTCGCTTCTTCACATCTTCAATTGGCTTTCTTTCTTTTTTCGATTGAAGGTAGCTCAAAATTCCCATCAGCACAAAAACTCCAACCATTAGCCACTCCAGCCAAATCATCAAATCTTTTTGAGTGGCAAACCATTCTGCGAAGTGCATCAACACAAAAGTGAATAACCCCTCAACCAAAGCAAAGCTTAACGCAAAAATATAGGCTTGCTTTAAGCCTTTGTTGATAGAAATTTGCATCGCCGTTAGGTTGATGTTACCTAAAGGAATATACCCTAGAAAATTTACAACAACCGCTACAAAAAAGGTAAGCAAAAGCATGGGCGCAAAGATAAAACTTTAAGGAATTTAAGCGCATAAAAAAGCCCGAGGTAAAGGCTACATTTTGCAAACTAACCCAACAAAAACTTCTCAAAGTTTTCACTATTAACAACACTTGTATTTTTAGGTTGGTAGCTTTCTAAAAACGCTTTCGGAAATCTAACGTTTGCTTTTGAATTCCATTTAAACTCATAAACATTCATTTCCCCATTACTTTCTTCCACATAATCAATTTCTTGCTGAGCGTGTGTGCGCCAAAAGTATTTGAGGCAATGGATCTCTTTGTAAGCCAAATATTTTTGCCTTTCGCTCATCAGAAAATTTTCCCACAGCGCACCAACGTCGTCTCTTAAAGTAACGGCGTTAAAACTGTTGATTACTGTATTACGTAAACCATTATCGTAAAAATAAATTTTACGACTTTTCTTGAGTTCATTGCGTAAATTTCTATTTAAAGCACCTAATCTGAATATGATAAATGCTTTTTCTAATAACTGAATGTACTTTTCTACCGTCTGATTGTCTAAGCCCGCCAACTGTCCCAACTCGTTGTAAGAAACCTCATTCCCAACCTGAAATGCCAAAGCCTGTAATAATTTCTCTAATTTCTCCGGCTTAAGAATGCGTTCCCAAATCAAAATATCTTTATATAAATAACTATCTACCAACTGCTTTAATCGCGGAATTTCTTCCCCAGGATAATTTACAATTTCTGGATAATAACCATAAACCATTCGCTGTTGTAACAGTCGCTTCTCGGCTAATAAACCATGGTGGTTTACCATTTCCCCGAATGAGATTGGATATAATTTATACTCCCATTTTCTGCCTGTTAATGGTTCGTTAGTTTTATTTGAAAGCTCAAAAGCTGATGAACCTGTAGCAATTACTTTTACATCTTTAATCTGATCAACAATAAGTTTTAAGGTTAAACCGATATCATCTATTCGCTGTGCTTCATCAATAATTAATGTTTTTGCAGTGCCTATTAAAGATTTTAGTTTGGTGGAAGATGGGTTCTTAAGCAAATCTCGGATGTCGGACTCATCACCATTCCAAATTGCCACTGGCTGGGCAAACGAACTTTCCAGTTGTTCCATTAATGTACTTTTCCCTACCTGCCTAGGTCCTAGCAAAATAATTGCTTTTCGGTCTGATAACCTAGCTAATAGTTTGGAGTTTATTTGTCTTACTATCATTTCGTAAAATACTATTCGCAAATATATCATAAAATTTGCGAATGCATTCGCAAATATGATATTAATTTTGCGAATGCATTCGCAAAATTCAATAAAAAAGCTCCTGATATTTAAACCAGGAGCTCTCGAAAATTGTATGTTTCTTTAGTTTTAGAGCGCCGCCCTTAACATCAAAGCGCCAACTGTAACATTTGTTCGGCTATCAATAATAATTGCGCCTCCGTTTCTTTTATTAACATCGTAAGGATCAAAAGCCAATTCATCAGCAGTTTTAATTTCTACCCTGCCAATATCATTTAATCCAAAAGTGTCAGCGTTTACTTTTTCAAGTGTGTTGATATTTACTTTGTACAAAATTTCACGGATTTTACAACGCGTAACTTTGCTTTGGTGTTGGATAAAATAAGTCGCAGAAGTATCCAATTCACGAGTATCCATCCAACAAATATCAGCTTCAATCTCATTGGCAACAATAGGTGGGCGTTCAATTTCACCAACCATATCGCCACGACTAATATCTATTTCATCTGCTAAATGCAAAGTAATGGATTTACCTTCTTCTGCTATCAAATGGTCGCCGTCAAAAGTTTCTATTCTGGAGATGGTAGATTTAGTTCCTGAGGGATAAATTTTCACCGTATCGCCTTGCTTAAATGCTCCGCTCAAAATTCTACCGGCGTAACCTCTGTAATCGTGTAAATCATCAGTCTGCGGACGAACAACCCATTGCACCGCCATGCGAGCTGGCAACAATGTATCTTGTTCGCGTACAGCAACTGTTTCCAAATGATCCAACAGGTTTTTCCCTTTGTACCAACCCATAT
>DASSWV010000482.1:0-2127 GCA_035704545.1 Pelobium sp. | reverse complement strand
CTGATGCACCATAACTAATTTTAAGACCGGTAGCTGTAGTAGAGCTACTTCTATATACTAAAGCAATTGTTTTAATATCAACTGTAGACTCTAACACTATCTGACAATCGTTGTGACCTAACTGAAATCTAATAAAGTTTTGTGTTGCAGTATTATCTTCTCCAACAGAAATACTATTTATTCTGCTATTTTGTACTACACGAGCAGAAATATTGTTCATTGTAACTATTGGGCCTATACTTCCGTCTGTTTTACTCCCTCGCCATTTTGTTGCTTCTGATTTAGCGTCACTTCCACCAAAAGTACCTATATTAGCATTAAAGTATTGATAAAAATCTAAATCGAAGTCTTGCGCATTCGCCCGATTTACAAATAAGGCTAAAAACAAGCCACAAAAAAGTAGTATTCCTTTTTTCATAATAAGAAAATTTAAATGTTAATAATTTAGTTTACAATCTATTAATTCAAATATAAAATTTTAAGTCTTGCGTATTCTGTACCATTTTCTCTCATTTTTATAATATATTAGCATAACCACCATATAATCAAAATAATTTGCTATCGACACTGCAAATATTATAACCATCTTAATAAGATAATCAAAAACAATGTCTTATTAGGGTTTATCAGCGCCTATTCAATAAGTATTTTCTTTACCAATAAATCATCACCATTAGACGATCTTACCCGTATAATCACAACCCCTTTGGTTTCAACAATTAGTTTTTGAGTCTGGTTTGCAAATAGCTGTTTAGCCAATAGCTGTCTTCCTGAAATATCAAATACGGCTAAGGAAGCAGGTTCTTTAAGCTCACCAGCCGAAATAAATAATTCTCCTTTTGACGGTATTGGCCAAACATTAAATACCATTGGATTTCCTTTAACTACTTTAATTTCAGAATTAGTTTTCTTACCATCATTGTCAATCTGAACCAGTTGATAATAAGTATCTTCAACGCTGTTGTTAATATCTATATAATCGTAATTTAATGGCGCAGTGCTTATTCCATTTAGAGCGTTGCTATTTATTTTTACTCCTAAATTTTTAAATGCTTCTCCGTCATCAGACCTTAATATCTCGAAATGGCTGTTGTTGCTTTCCTTAATGGTTTTCCATTTAACAACTACCTCTTTAGTGTTTTTTCTTTCAGCAGATAATTCGGTTAATGTTACAGGCAAAAGCGTTAGATCTACGCCCACAACCACATTAACTTTACGGGTCATATCGTGACCATCACCATCTGTTACGGTAAAATTAAAGGAAGCTAGACCATTTGCATCTGGTGTAAACTCTACAATTCCATCATTTACAGTCGCATTTCCGTTTATTACACTTGACACTCCATAAGCTGGCGAATTAATAAATCCTAAAGACAGTTTTTTAACATCTATATTTACTTTTTCGCCACCCACAGATTGATAGTGAGGTTCTGCCAACCATTGTAAATATTTGTCTAACTCGGTAAATCCGTCTCTATCATTATCTTCATTGGGATCAGAGAAGTCATTAGGTGCAGAGTTAACATTCGAGCCCTTTATAGTCTCCCACCAATCCGGTAAGCCGTCTTTATCAGAATCCCAATTGGTAAGTCTCGAAACTTCCGGATAAGATTCGTAGCCTCCTGCATCTAATTCTGTGTCAGGGAAACCTTTTTTTCCACTTACACTTCCAGTAACAGAATAACTTCCAGCCAAGGTTTCATTTACCATACGGATGTCATGATCATCAAAAACCGGCTGGTTTGCACCAACATCAGACAATACCATTTTATATGCATGGTATGCGGATTGAGTGGTTACATAAGAATCAAAAAAAGGTGCATCAACCCATGGGATATAGGTTAGTGGAGGATTTCCATTAGAATAAACTATTCGACGCCCTGCAGATTGAGTGCTCTCGTTAAATTTTCCAGGCATTACGTTCCCGTCAAAAAAATACTTTTGGGTACCCATTCCAACTCCTTCATAATTTGCAGTTAATGCATAAAACATGGTGGTACCGGGTCCTGGCTTATAATAATTATTTACAAAATTCACTTCATGTGCACCACCATCTGTAGCTCTGGTTCCCCAGTTATATACTACATTATTGGTAATGTCTAATTTACCTGCAAAGTAATTATTGCC
>DASSWV010000440.1:0-2052 GCA_035704545.1 Pelobium sp. | reverse complement strand
TGTGGCATCATATCCGCATACCATTACTTTTCCAGAAGTAGGCTCCGTAAGGCCCAACATCATGAGTATGGTGGTGGTTTTTCCTGCTCCATTAGGTCCCAGCAGTCCAAAAACCTCTCCTCTGTGCACATCGAGACTTAGTTTATCAACCGCTACCTTAGTCCCATAACTTTTGCATAGGCCCTCTAAGTGTATGATAGAATCCATTTCTAATAAGGTTTTTGTGCAGAAAGCTTATCTTCTGCCGTATTTTCGTATAAGATAGTACACGATGCCGATAGCAAGCAAAATGATCAATATGCCAATCCAACCAGCGAATATAGAAGTCTTCACTTCTATACGAAAAGCCGTTTGTACATTGGTATTATTATTTGTTGCCTTAAAAGTGCAGGCATAGTCTCCCGCAATTGTTTTATCCGGCACCTTCAAATTTGCGTTTACCGTTACAGATTTTCCGGGCTCCAGTTTATCTAAGTTTGAAGGTTCAAAACTGCATTCCCAGCCAGTAGGTAACTGTGAGGAAAAATTTAATCCGCTAAGTGGTAAAGTACCGGTGTTGGTTGCTTTTAGTTGAATTTGTTTGGTACTACCAGAGGTAAGTTCTTCGTTCAGCTTTCCACTCGGCGTTCCGAAAGCTAGCCCATAAGAACCTTTTACCACAGCTTCTAAATTCAAAATCAATGTGTCTTTACCCGATATCGCCTTTACCGGGATATGGTATTTTTTGGGTGTAGCATTTGCCATCGCTCCGATTTCGATCGAGATATTTTGCGTTTTGCCTGGCTCCATGCTTAGCGAGGTGACTTGGCTGCCATCTACGTTATAGCTGATTGTCCATCCCGGAGAAAGGCCAGCCTCTAATTCATACACAAGCGTTTTTGAAGATCCGTTGTAGAGCGTGGTGGAATAACGAAAAGTTTCATTTGATGGTTGCTCTAAGTTCATCAGCTTCGCCGTAAAGGTGGACTGACCAGCAGAAAGACTTTTAGTTCCCTGCGCATATAACCACTGCGTAGTAAAAACAAGGTTCAACAATAATAAAAATGTAAGTCCTCGCAATGTGCGGGAATAATTTAATGATAGTTCTGTTTGCATAATCTTACAACTAAAAATTTATTGAATAGCTTTAAAAACGTAAGTTCTATCGGTTGAAAGAAGATGGGACAAATAAAACCAGGAAAAATAAATTTTCAAATAAGTTTAACACTTTTTAACAAAATGCTATTTGTCCCTCTACCTCCAGTAGCAAAGCAGGAAAAAAGTGAAGTCGATATTTTTGCGCAAACAGCAATCTCACAATTAGCTCATCAATTGGCAGTTATGCACAAACCCAATTAAAACTGATAAGTCACTCCAGTCAGTTTTTCTGATAAAGTCCATAGTTTGTTGGCGTCATCGATGTCTTTAGATTCTTCAGAAGAATTTACGATTGTTGGTGCTCCCTGCCATTCTTTAAACCCTCTGGGACCAACATATTCTCCACCACTTAATTCACTTGACAAAGCTGCATACAAAATAGGTTTTGCACCGTTTTCTACCGGCTGTCCCAAAACAGCACTTAACCAATTTAAAAAAACCGGGATGGATTTGAATAGGTTGGTATTGGATATTCCTGGATGTGCAGCAACAGAAATGGCAAACGAACCGGAAGCTTTTAACCTCCTATCTAGTTCATAAGAAAACATCAGGCAAGCTAATTTGCTTTGTCCGTAGGCTTTTCGTTTGTCATAGCCATCCTCAAAATTGAGATCATTAAACCTAATACTAGACCACCGATGAGCTAAACTACTTAAATTAATAACTCTAGCGTTTTCTGTGTTTTTTAGTAAGGATAAAAGATAGCCTGTTAAAGCGAAATGACCTAAATAATTAGTAGCTAATTGATTTTCAAAACCGTCTTCTGTCTTTTGATAAGGAGTCATCATGATACCCGCGTTGTTGATCAGCAAATCCAAACGGTTATAATCCTGCTTAACTAAATCCGCGAAAGCTTTTACTGATTTCTGACTGCTTAAATCGAGTTCCAAAACATCAATAACTGCATCGGGGTGT
>DASSWV010000412.1:0-5064 GCA_035704545.1 Pelobium sp. | reverse complement strand
TATTATTTGGTAAAATGCTCCCCTCGTTAATGTCGAAATCCCGGAAATCAAATCCATACTTTATTTCTCCAAAAATGCCTAAAGAAATTCGCTCAGTTAAATCTGTTTGCAACCCTATATTTAACGGAACAAACACATACTGCTTATATAAAGAAGTATTTTGCACCGTTGTCTTATTTTCCTCAAAACCTAATCCGAAGCCTATTTGTGGTTTCAGCCTATTTAAAAGCTTGGCGTTGTTGCGTAAAAAAAGCAAATTCTGGATGCTATAACTACTATTATCAGCCCATTTATAGGTGTTAAACCCAAAAGAATTTGTGAACACTTTATTGAGGTTGCTTTGAAATTGTAAACCTAACGAAAAGGGGGCATTCAATGGCTTTTCGATAGCTCGGATGGTTTTGTTGTTATAATTTACCACACCATAGTTAAACTTTAAGGCATAGTTAAAAGTTTGAGTTCTGGCTTGATAAGAGACAGCAATTAGCATGACCAACAAACTTACCGCTTTATATAAAGTTTTCATGTTAACGTTTTTTAAGCCCCAACCATAAATCAAGTTCGATACCTAAGCTTATAAAAGGCTTAAACTTTATATTGCTTCTGGTGTTGGTTAGATTATATTTTTCTTGAACGATGCTAGTACCCGCAGACACTTTAACGAAATTTAAAAAACGATAACCCAAAGCAGCATAAATTGGCTTATTGATCAATGGCCCTGTAATGGTTGTATCTTGGCCACCGTCAAAATCCTGTAGAAAAAGCCCGGTAGAAAAAGATGTTCTACTAATAAATGAATTATTAGTAGCATAATTAGCTAAAGGAAAACTTACCCCCACAACCGGACCGCTTGAATAATTTAAACTTTTATACGTCCCGCTGTTATAAACGGCACCATAACCTGCGTTTACAGAAAGGAAATTCATGGTTTTTTCTGATGGATAGCTATCGATCTCTATAACATCCGTTAATATAAAGGTATATGAGTTAACCATCTGCACAATCTCATTATCTATTTGATTTTCAATATCTGTTAGCGCTGCGGTATAATTTGCATCGGCAGTATCTTTCAACAAGCTTTTGTATTTTACTCCGTCAAGATTTTTAATCATAACCTCCAAAATACTGCTGTAACTATCTTTAGCAATGCCGTAACTAGGTTTAACCGCTTTTAAACCTGCTGAGACAATTTCGTTGAGTGCTTTAAAAAGCTTATCGTAACTTTCCCTAAACTCATAGCCGTTTCTCCCTTTCACAATAGCTGATTTCAAGTAGTTTTTACTGGAGGCGCTAATTTGATCCGCTATCTTTAATTTGTCTTCTTGCTTCAGTTTTCGATAGCTCTTAATTCTGAAAGAAAAGTCTGTAGCTGAACTCAGCTTATAATTAACAGGCAAAAGTGCATAACCACCAAGTTCTGATGCTAATTTTTGCCATGATGAAGTGTAAAATGGTTCTCGATCTAGTTTTTTTGCAATCTCCAACTCTACCAACTCTACGCTTGCACCCACTTTTATAGCGATGTTAAAATTTTTTTCTGCTGGTAAAAGTCTTCCATTGTCAAACTGTTTAGTTCTTAAATCTAAGTTGACAGTTGGCTTTTGAGCAAAACCTACATGAGCAGTTAATAGTAAAATGATTAAAATGTACTTGGTTATTTTCATTAAATAATGGTTTGTGTTTTTTATTGTTTGATTTATAGCGGCATTAGATTAATTCCTTAAAGCAATGCTGTATGATTTACCTATTAGTAGGTTTGGAAAGGAATTGTGACTCTATATTCCTAACAAAAAAGTTTTAAAAATGTTTCTTTTTTTGCAAAGGTATCAATATTTAACGGTTTTTGTATTGGTTGAAACCTGTTTTACCGGACTTTTAACACTGATTTTATTGGAAATAGGGATAAATACTCATAATTTTAAACAGCAGTTTTGGCTATTTTGATTGAAACTAATACCTGTACGGATGAAAGTAGTTGAATGTTTTTTTAGACTAAGGAAAAGAAATATTTCGAAAAGCTATAACACAAAAGAGCCCAGCAAGTGTAATTTGCTGGGTTCTATCTCAATTTTCACAAGAACTTATTTATCCTTTTTTTCTCCGCTAAAAAGTTTCTCTTTATCTACCACTTCAACTTCCATTTTGTCTTTCAGATCTTTAGATATAGCTGCGTAAGGAGCGCTCACTACCTGCTGCCCTACTTTTAATCCCGATAGGATTAAGATATTCTGATCATCCTGAATACCGGTTTTCACCTCTGTTTGTTTAGTTTTGCCATTTTCCACTACAAAAACATATTCCTTAGCTTTTGTTTTTTGCTTGATATCTTCTTTCGCTCCACCTGTAGGTTGATCAACTTTGCTATTCTCAGGTTTATCATTTTCACGTACCGTTACGGATTGTATTGGAACAACAATACCCATTTTTTGCTCTGTTTGGATATCAACCGTTGCAGATAAACCGGGTTTAAATGGAGAATTCGTTTGACCTTTGTTGTTTAAATTCGCATAAGATTCGGGCAAGATTCTAACTTTTACCATAAAATTAGTGACTTCATCCGTTCCCGTTCCAACAACATTGGCAGAACTTGCAATTTCCGTAACCACTCCTTTAAATTTTTTATCTAAATAGGCATCAACTTCAATTAAAGCCGTATCTCCTAAGCTTAAGCGGTTGATATCATTCTCGTTTACATCCACATTTACTTCCATGCTGTTCAAATTGGCGATGGTCATAATTTCTGTTCCGCTCATTTGCGCTGTCCCTACCACTCGTTCGCCCTTTTCTACCGAAAGTTTAGAAACCACGCCATCCACCGGAGCATAAATATTGGTACGAGCCAAATTATCGCCCGCTTCTTTAACCGCAGCGCCCGATTGCTCTAAGCCAAACTTTGCACCAACCACACTTTGCTTTGCACTTTCTAAACTAGCTTTCGCCGATAAATACTCGGCCCTAGCTGCATCAAACTCTGATGCTGAAACCACCTTATCTTTATAAAGCTTTTCTGTTCTGCGATATTTAGCTTCAATATTTCTAAAATTTGCTTGAGACTGTATCAGTTGTTGTTGACTGCTAGCCACAGAAGCTTTTTGAGCATTGTAAGATGCTACCGTACGCTCGTAGCCCGAAACCAAAATATCTGGCTTTATTTTACAAAGCAACTGTCCTTTTTTAACCACATCGCCCTCTTTAACGTTAAGTTCCACAATTTCTCCAGATACTTCCGGACTTAACTTAACCTCAACTTCCGGCTGTATTTTACCACTTGCAGAAACCGTTTCTACAATGTTCTTTTTCTCAACTTTAGTTACGGCCACTTGTGTGGTTTTTCCTTTACCAATCCAGCCCATTTTATTTGCAACCACCACAATTACCACCAAAACAGCGGCTATTATCAGTACGTTTCTAAGTGTCTTGTTCATATTTTTATATTCTTAATTAACTTATAAGGTTAAAGGGTTTCCTAAGTAAAAGTCTATCACTTTTTTTCGGAAGATAACGTTATACTTTGCTTGTATAAAATCAAATTCGGCTTTGTTGAAATTTGTTTGTGAAATATTAAGTTCAATTACATTGGCCAAACCCACCTCGTAACGCTGATTAATTGCATTAAACGCATCTTTTGAAGAGTTAAAAGCACTTTGTGTTGCGTTGTAACTTTTTATGGCAGATTTTAAATCTTGAACCGCCTGGTTGATGATTTTATTGAGGTTGTTTTTAGTTAACTGCTCATTTGCTTTTGCATTTTCGTATCGGATTTTAGCGATATTATAACTGGAGCGAGAGCGGTAATTATTAAATATCGGAATAGATAGATTAAAACCAACAGCTTGCCCAAAATTGCGGTTCATTTGTTCGCTAAAGGATAGCTTCCTTTGTCCGATAAGCTCACCTGTATTATTGAAGACTGGTTCCCTAGCGTTATTTGAATAGTTATTAAACAACTGGGCTCCAAAACTTAAAGAAGGATACAATCCGCCTTTGGCAATTTTAACACCAAATTCGGATGCTTTAGTGTTATATTCTGCAACCTTAATATCTGGATAATTGGTAACGGCCTTACTATAAACCTCGTAACCGCTGTATTCACTTTCAATAATTTCTAAATTCTCGATTACTGGCACCTGTAAGGTAATATTACGTTGCGGATCCATTTCCATTAACTGCTTTAAACCAAGCATTGCCAGTTCAAAGGCATTTTGCGCATTTGTTAAACTCAACTCGTTATTGGCCACTTGCGCTTGTGCTTGCGAAAGATCTGCCTGCGTATTATTACCCACTTTAAAGTTCTTATCTGCCACACCCAACTGCTGTCTAGATAAAGCCAATTGTTGCTCGCTTGCCTTAATTAAATCTTGATTATTTAAAATTTGCAGGTAAGTATTTACTACAGAAAGGGAAAGATCGTTTTTAACCTTTTCCACATTGCTTTTATCTGATGCTAAAAGTGCTTTATTTTGTAATATCTGATTTTGAAGACGAAAACCACTGAACAAATTAACGTTCGAGGACAAATTGCCACCTGCGGTATTAGTGCTTTGGGTGCCGCTTATTAACCCTCCGGAAGTTTGGTCAAAAAACAACCCAAAACGTTTATTGGCAGAAAAAGAGCTATTTAAATTTGGGTAAAGTTCAAATTTAGATTGCTTTAAATTTTCATCGCTAATTGCCGACTGAAATTGCGCCTGCTTAATCTGTAAGTTGTTTTGCAATGCAATATCCACAGCTTGCCTTAACGTGATGGTTTCCCCGCCCTGTGCAAAAACATTTCCCGAAACAGCAACCACAAAAAGTACAACCAACGGTAATTTTAATTTAATGTATTTCATTTGGTTAAATTATCTCTAATTCTAAATTTATATCTACTTTAGTTGTTGAATGTTTTTTTTAACAAAAACCCCATACCTACTTAAAAAGTTTTACCCCAAGCAGCTCATCTGGCACAAAAGCAGAGCCGAAAAGGTAATTTATTTAACGTTTGACGACGGCCCCATCCCTATTGTTACACCTTGGGTAATAAAAACCTTAAAAAAGTATAATGCCAAAGCTACCTTTTTTTGC
>DASSWV010000400.1:0-3054 GCA_035704545.1 Pelobium sp. | reverse complement strand
AAACAAAGCCAGTTGAAAACGAGGAACTTTCAAGACGCGAGCTTAGACAGTTAAAAAGAGAACAAGAAAAAGAGAATCGAGACAATTGATTTCAAATAACAATCACCAAACAATAATCGTTGATGATAATACAAAAATTATGAAATTACACTTTAGCAAATTTTACAGAATTGTTGCTTCAATAAGTCTTATAGTACTGTTGACCATGGTTTTATCTTCCTCTGTAAACGCACAATACTTTGGACAAAATAAGGTAAGGTATAAGAACTTAAAGTTTAAGGTTTACGAAACACCCCACTTTAATCTTTACTATTACATCAAAAACGACAGTGTTGTTAAAGCTTTTGCAAAAGAAAGCGAAGCTTGGTATTCCATGCATCAGCAGGTTTTTAGAGACACTTTTAGACGCCCAAATCCAATCATTTTATATGGAAACTCACCAGAATTTCAGCAAACTACCGTAATTGGCGGAGAAATTGGTGTGGGTACAGGTGGTGTTACAGAAGGCTTAAAAAACCGGGTAGTGATGCCTTTGCAGGAAATTAACGGACAAACTCGTCATGTTTTGGGTCACGAGTTAGTTCACGCATTTCAGTACCATTCATTAATCGAGGGCGACTCTACTCAGTTAGAAAATATCGGGAATTTACCCTTGTGGATGATTGAAGGTATGGCGGAATACCTTTCTTTAGGAAAAGTGGATGCAAATACTGCAATGTGGATGCGTGATGCCGTTTTAAGTAATGATATACCCACTTTAAACGATTTAACTACAAGTGGCAAATACTTTCCTTACCGATATGGGCAGGCGTTTTGGGCCTTTATTGGCTCTACTTACGGTGATAGCACTATATTTCCATTTTTTAAATCTACCGCAAAATATGGCTATGAAATGGCTATCCGTAGAACTTTTGGTTACGATGACAAAACGCTTTCTACCTTATGGAAAAGTTCATTAGAAAACGCATACAAGCCTTATTTAAAAGATACTGAGCAAAAACCAGTTGGATTTAGTGTAGCTGACACCATCACAGGCGGAGATATGAATATTGCCCCTGCCATCAGCCCCAACGGAAAATACTTAGCCTACCTATCCGAGCGAGATTTGTTTTCTATTGATCTTTATCTGGCTGATGCCAAAACCGGAGAAGTCATACGAAAGCTAACGTCTAAAATACGGAATAGCCATATAGAAGAATTCAACTTTATTGAATCAGCTGGCGCATGGTCTCCTGATAGCAAACAGTTTGCATTCAGCGTTTTTGCAAAAGGCCGTAATAATTTAGTAATTGTGGATATCAGCAACGGCCGAACGCTATTGAATGAAGGCATGGGTGATGTGGTGCAGTTCGGAAATTTAACTTGGTCTCCGGATGGTGTAAACATTGCATTTTCGGGACTAAAGAACGGACATAGTGATATCTTCAATTATAACATGACCACCAAACAAGTTAGCCACTTAACAAATGATAGGTTTTCAGACTATCAGCCCTCCTACTCCAGTGACGGTAAAAAAATTATTTTTTCTACCGACAGAATGAGCGTCCTAAGTGATAATATAGGAGCAACTATTCCAATGGGCATGGCAATTTTAGATATAGAAACCAAAAAGATCCGCAATGTTGATGTGTTTCCGGGAGCAAATAATTTTAATGCGCTTTTCGCAGATAACGACACCAACATCTATTTTTTATCAAATAGAGATGGTTTCAGAAACCTTTACAGGCACAATCTTAACAGTACAAAAACCGAACAGCTAACAGATTTTTTTACCGGAATTAGCGGTATAACAGAAAATTCGCCGGCATTAAGTATCTCAAATAACAACGATGTCATTTACTCATATTACCGCTCTCAACGGTATACTTTGTACAATGCCAAAAGTACTGAGTTTACACCAAAAGTTGTAGATAGCCAAAGTATTGATTTAACTGCTGCAACCTTGCCGCCAATGAGCTCTGTAGGGGTAAACATCGTTAATAAAAATTTAGAGAATTTCATGGCTTATAACGATTTGCCAACCGATTCTGTTAAAGCAATTCCGTTTAAATCGAAATTCCAGTTAGATTATATCGCAAACACTGGTGCTGGCGTGTCTACAAGTAGGTTCGGGACAGGCTTATCAGGAGGAGTACAAGCTATTTTTAGCGATATCTTAAGCAGAAACCAAATTTTTGCGGCCGCTACAGTTAATGGGGAAATCTATGATGCGGGTGCACAGATTGCTTATATTAATCAAGAAAGCAGATGGAATTGGGGGGGCGCAGTATCGCACATACCTTACCAGTTTGGTAGTTACGGTTTCGATCCTAACTCTAATACACCAGATGGTTACCCAGCATTAGAAGAATATATTGATTTGGTAAGAATCTTTGAAGAATCGGCACAAGCTTTCACCTCATACCCTTTCAACAGAATTACCCGCATGGAGTTTGGTGCTGGTGCTTCTCATTACTCGTACAGAGTAGATCGAATCAGTACCTATTATGATCCAAATACTTTCTTTCCAATTTATCAAGATAGGCGAAAACTTCCTTTAGATGAATTTAATAACAGTGGCAATAACAATGGTTTCGGAAATCTCAATTTGAATCCTTATACTATTTTTCAATTAAATACTGCCCTTGTTGGGGATAACTCTGTTTCTGGTATAGCATCCCCATTAGACGGATACCGCTACAGAATTGGAATTGAGCAATATTTCGGAACTTTTACCTACACAGCTCCAACTATTGATTTAAGAAGATATGTAAGAACAAAACCAGTAACATTTGCTGGTAGAATTTATGGATATGGGCGTTTAGGCAAAACAAACGACCAATTATATCCAATGTTTATTGGATACCCGTTTTTAATTAGAGGGTACGAGGCCAATAGTTTTTATAGCGAGAACGGAGGTGTAGGCACATCTTCCAATGGTTTTACTATAGACCAACTGATTGGTAACAGAATTGCAGTCGTAAATTTTGAGGTTCGTTTACCTTTTACAGGTCCTGAAAAACTATCTGTAATTCCATCCAAGTTTCTGTTTTCTGAGCTGAATTTGTTTTTTGA
>DASSWV010000397.1:0-5585 GCA_035704545.1 Pelobium sp. | reverse complement strand
ATATCAAGAAATTAACGGAGTTCGCAACCACTTTGATGATAAAGAACTTTTGAACCAATACTTTAACCAATTAAGCTAGGCTAACACAAAATGCTGTATCACGTTTTAACATATTTAGATAAACTCTTCGATTTCCCGGGATCGAATTTGTTTCAGTTTATCTCTTTTAGAGCTGGTTTAGCTATGATTTTGTCTTTGGTAATTACCACTGCTTACGGTAGTCGTTTAATTGAATATCTAAGGTTTAAGCAGGTAGGGGAAACCGTAAGAAACCTAGGGCTAGACGGTCAAATTCAAAAGCAAGGTACCCCAACAATGGGTGGCTTAATTATTATAGCAGGTATTTTAATCCCAACCTTACTTTTAGCCAGATTAGATAATATTTATGTGATTTTGATGATTGTGACCACGGTTTGGATGGGCTGCATCGGCTTTTTGGATGATTACATTAAGGTTTTTAGAAAAAATAAAGAAGGTTTAGCTGGCAAATTTAAAATTGTAGGTCAGGTTGGCCTGTCTTTAATTATTGGCTGGACCATGTTTTTTCACCCTGATATTCTGGTTCGTCAAACGGTAAGCCAAGTGCCATCGTTTACCAAAAACCAGCACATTCCTAACGCAGGTTTTAAAGAAGAGATTATAAACGAAAAGGGCGAAAAGCTAATTCGTGTAGAGAAGAGCAACGGAGTATATTACGCAAAAGATGTAAAGTCAACCATTACCAATATTCCTTTCTATAAAAACAACGAGTTTGATTACGCAAAGGTTTTAAAGTTTTTAGGCGACGGCTACCAGAAATACTCCTTAGTGGTGTTCTTGCTTTTTGTAATTGTGATCATTACTGCGGTATCAAATGGGGCAAATATTACTGATGGTATAGACGGTTTAGCAACCGGTACGTCGGCAATTATAGGAATAACGCTAGCGCTTTTGGCCTATGTGTCTGGTAATACCATCATTGCGGATTATCTGAAAATTATCTACATCCCAAATTCTGGAGAGCTGGTAATTTTTGCGGCTGCTTTTGTAGGGGCGTGTATCGGGTTTTTATGGTATAACGCTTATCCGGCCCAGGTTTTTATGGGCGATACAGGCAGTTTAACCATTGGCGGAATCATCGCTGTTTTTGCCATCATGATCCGCAAAGAACTTTTAATCCCAATTTTATGTGGGGTTTTCCTGATAGAAAATCTATCAGTGATTATGCAGGTAACATGGTTCAAATACACCAAGAAGAAATTTGGCGAAGGTCGACGAGTTTTCCTGATGGCACCACTGCATCATCACTTTCAGAAGAAAGGGTACCACGAATCTAAAATTGTAAGCAGGTTTTGGATTGTAGGAATTTTACTGGCAATTATAACCATCGTAACATTGAAGTTGAGATAGATTTAAGTATAAGGAACAAGGATTAAAGAACAAAGACAAAAGAATTAAGACAAAAGAAGAGATAGAATTAAAATGCAAACTAACCACCAAAATATTCCACACAGTGCTCCCTCTCCTTCGGAGAGGGCTGGGGTGAGGCTTGTTGTTTTGGGTGCCGGCGAAAGCGGTGTGGGTGCGGCTATTTTGGCAAAGCAAAAGGGTTTTGATGTTTTTGTGTCTGATTTTGGAGCGATAAAAGATAAATATCAAGACGAGTTGAACAAGTTCAGTATCCCGTTCGAATCGGAAAAACATACGGAAGAACTTATCTTAAATGCTGATGAGGTCATAAAAAGTCCGGGTATTGCAGATAAAGTTGCAATCATCAAAAAAATAAAAGAGAAAGGCATTCCTGTTATTTCAGAAATTGAATTTGCAGGTAGATACACTGATGCAAAGTTAATCTGTATCACCGGTTCTAACGGTAAATCAACCACCACCATGCTTACCTACCACATCTTAAAAGAAGGTGGGTTAAATGTGGGTTTGGCAGGCAATATCGGCAATAGCTTCGCAAGGCAAGTAGCCGAGCAAAACTTTGATATCTACGTTTTGGAACTCAGCAGTTTCATGTTAGACGATATGTATCAATTCAAAGCGGATATTGCTGTGTTGTTAAATATTACTCCCGACCATCTAGATAGGTACGATTACAAAATGAGTAATTACGTAGCTTCAAAGTTCAGGGTGGTGCAAAATCAAACAGCAGCAGATCATTTCATTTACTGTGATGATGATCCAGAAATAAAAGCATTTATGGCTACGGCCGATATCAAAAGTCAACAACATCCATTTTCAATTGAACACGAAGTAACAAACGGAGCATTTTTAAAATCCAATAATCTAATGATAAATCTCACCAAATCCGATCAATTCGACATGACCATCAATGACTTAGCCTTACAAGGCAAGCATAACACTTACAACTCTATGGCTTCCGGAATTGTGGGTAAAATGCTAGAAATCAGAAATGTATCTGTTCGGGAAAGTATGGGTAACTACAAAAATATTGATCATAGATTAGAGTTTGTGGCCAACATTTCTGGGATTACTTTCATTAACGATTCTAAAGCTACAAACGTTAATTCGGTTTGGTACGCTTTGGAAAGCATCAATACCGATGTGGTTTTGATTATGGGCGGTGTAGATAAAGGAAACGACTACAATATGCTGGTTGATTTGGTAAAACAAAAAGTAAAGGCAATTATCTGTTTGGGTAAGGATAATAAAGCTATTTATGATGCATTTGAAGATCATGTTGAGGTAATGGTAAATACATTCTCTGCCAGAGAAGCGGTAGAAATTGCCTACCACGTTGCTAAAAAAGGAAGCACCGTTTTGTTGTCTCCTGCTTGTGCAAGTTTTGATTTATTTAACGGTTACGAGGATAGAGGAAACCAATTTAAAGCAGCTGTAAAAGAACTTTAAAAATGATAAAGACAATACTTGACCATACAAAAGGCGACAGGTGGATATGGCTCATCATTATCCTGCTTTCACTTATTTCTGTTTTAGCGGTTTACAGTGCCACTGGTACTTTAGCCTATAAAAGAGGAGTAGGGTCCGAGTCGTTAATGTTTAAGCACCTTTTGTTTATAGTGTTGGGTTTTGTGATGATTTATTTTGCACATTTATTAGATTACCGTTACTATGCCGGCATTTCTAAGGTTTTAATGGTAGTTACAGTGCCTTTATTGCTTTATACACTGGTTTTTGGAAATACTGTAAACGATGCAAGTAGATGGATTGCTATCCCAGGAACGGGTTTAACTTTTCAAACTTCAGATTTGGCTAAGCTTGCGCTAATTACTTATCTAGCTAGAACGCTAACCAAAAAGCAAGTGAACATTAAAGATGTAAGAAAAGCTTTTATCCCAATTATGGGCTCTGTTTGTTTGGTGTTTATTTTAATTGGATTAGCAAATTTGTCAACAGCATTGATGCTTTTTGGTGTGAGCATACTTATTTTATTAATTGGTAGAATAAGTATGAAACAAATTGCTATCGTTTGCTTAGGCGGAGCGGTTTTGTTAACGGTTTTGGTTTTGTTTGGGCCCAGAAGAGAAACTTATAAATCCAGGGTTAAAGCATATTTTAATCCCGAAATGCAACACTCTGATAAAACCTTTCAGCAAGACCAAGCTAAAATTGCAATTGCCTCAGGCGGTGTTTTTGGTAAAGGACCGGGCAACAGCACACAGCGGAACTTTTTACCACATCCATATTCTGATTTTATCTTCGCAATTATTGTGGAAGAATACGGAATGTTTGGTGGTTTTATCATCGTTTTATTATACATCATTTTAATGTATCGGATTATAAAGATTGTTACGCAAGCTCCAAAAGCCTTCGGGGCTTTACTGGCCGCAGGGCTTGGGTTTAGTTTAACCATTCAGGCATTGGCAAATATGGCCGTGGCAGTTAATTTATTCCCAGTAACTGGTGTGCCCCTTCCCTTGGTAAGTATGGGAGGTACGTCAATTTTGTTTACAAGCATAGCTTTCGGAATTATTTTATCCGTAAGCAAAGACATAGAAGATCATAAGGCAGAAAGCATTGCAAACGGCAACGAAGAAAAAGTGATTGTTGGAGAGATACCTGCAATGGCTTAGGGAAGATAATGATAGAAGGATTGAATGAGAGAATGATTGAATTAAACAATGACTGAATGATAGAAGGAGAGAATGATTGAATAATGTAAACCGAAAATAATTTTGCGTTAAGCTAAGTATTCACTCATTCAAAATTCATTCCTTCACTCATTTAATAAGTATTCTATCATTCAAAATTCTCTCATTCAAAATTAAAAAGGCAATATGGCAAAAAGAATAATCATAAGTGGTGGCGGTACCGGAGGACATATTTTCCCGGCAATTGCTATTGCCAATGCGTTGAAATCTTTAGATCCCAAAACAGAAATTTTGTTTGTTGGGGCAAACGGTCGTATGGAAATGGACAAAGTTCCGGCGGCAGGTTACCAAATTATAGGCTTGGATATTCAAGGTTTTCAAAGAAATGACTTGCTTAAAAATGTGTTTTTACCATTCAAAATAATTGGTAGCGTTTTAAAATCATTGTCGATTATTAAAAACTTCAAACCCGATGCAGTTGTAGGGGTTGGTGGCTACGCATCTGGTCCATTGCTTTATGCGGCATCACTAAAAAAAATACCTTATCTGTTGCAAGAGCAAAATTCTTATGCTGGTATTACCAATAAATACCTAGGTAAAAAAGCGAAGAAAATTTGCGTTGCCTTTGATAACATGGACCGCTTTTTTAAAGCGGATAAGATCATTAAAACCGGAAATCCGGTAAGGGAAAATGCAGTAGCAGTTGAAGGAAAAAGAGCAGAAGCAATAGCGTTTTTTGATCTCGACCCCAATAAAAAAACCATGTTGGTTATAGGCGGAAGTTTAGGTGCTTTAACATTAAATAATAGTGTTATGGCGGGTTTAGAAGCTTTTCAAGACGCTGGTATTCAAGTGATCTGGCAAACAGGAAGATATTATTATAAATCCATAATTGAGCGTTTTGGAAACCGGTCTAAAGATACGGGAATAAGAATTCATGAGTTTTTAAACCGTATGGATTTGGCCTATGCGGCAAGTGATCTAATAGTTTCAAGAGCTGGCGCAGGCACAATCGCAGAGCTTTGTTTAGTCGGTAAACCAGTAGTTTTGGTGCCTTCGCCCAATGTGGCAGATGATCATCAGGCGAAAAATGCAAACGCCTTATTGGTTAATAAAGCAGCAGTTTTAATTTCCGATAAACATGCAGACTCTGAACTGGTGGAACAAGCAATCAAGGTTTTACGCGACGAAGAACTGTGCGCAACTTTAGTGGAAAACATCAAAAAAATGGGTTTCGCTAACGCAGATAAAGTAATTGCCGAAGAAGTAATTAAGATAGCATTATAATGATAAATTTAACAGACATCAAACAAGTTTACCTCATCGGCATAGGCGGAATTGGGATGAGTGGCTTGGCTCGTTATTTTTATAAAAAAGGATTTTTAGTGAGTGGTTATGATAAAACATCTACACCGCTTACACAAGCGCTAGAGGCAGAAGGGATCGATGTTTTCTACAAAGATGATGTATCTTTAATTCCTTCTCAATTTCAAAATAAAGATGCGGAAACTTTAATTATTTACACCC